>JADHMB010000087.1 GCA_016780365.1 Flavobacteriales bacterium | reverse complement strand
TGCAGACCTTTTGTTTCGGGGTGTAGCGTAGCCCGGTTATCGCGCCTCGTTTGGGACGAGGAGGTCGCAAGTTCGAATCTTGCCACCCCGACCGAAATAAATTAGCCCATCTTTGTATGGGCTTTTTTTTTGCATTGTTGGATTTGAATAATCTATTTTAATAACTTCTATTTTCCATAACTTTTTATTAATTTAATTGCCTAATCTTATTTTAACGATGAAAAATCTACTATTTCTATTTTTACTGTCCTTTTCTTTTGTGGCCAAAGGGCAAAAAATATTTTCTGTTAAGTACGAAAGCAGGGCAGATGTAAAAGTATTTGTGGTAGACTATGAAAGTAGAGCAGATTTGTTGGTCTATAAAGTAAAATACCAAAGTATGGTAGATAAAAACGAAGGCAAATGGTTTTTTGTAGATTATGAATCTTTGGCAGACAAAAAAATATTTTTTGTGGATTATGAGTCTCGTGCAGATCTTAAAATATTTTTTGTTGACTATGAGTCTAGAGCAGGCTGGAGAGAGAATTCTAAGAAGCATTTACTTTATTAATGGCTAAAAAAAATATTCCCAAATTGGGACTTTCTCAACAAGAGTTATTTCATGAAATGGATAACTCTATGCATTCAGACATGGACTGGAAATCTGGTAAAACGTTTGGTGCAGTTTATTATCCAGGAGAAGATTATTCCAAAGTTATTTCCCAAGCGTATGTAAGATTCATGCATGAAAATGCATTTGACCCACAGCTATTTAGTAGTATTCTTACTATGGAAAATGAAGTAGTAGAACAAACGGCTTCTTTGTTCTCTCACGAAAAAGATAATTTATTTGGCAATGTAACTAGTGGTGGAACGGAAAGTATATTCTTGTCTATATTATCTGCTAGGAACTGGGCCAAAAATAATAAGGGAATAGATAAACCAGAAGTTGTTCTTTCTTCTAGTGCCCATCCTGCATTTTTAAAAGCAATGCATTTTTTAAATGTAAAAGCAGTAGTAATTCCTACCAAAAAAGACTTTTCTTTTGACTTAGATTCTTTTGAAAAAGCAATAAATGCTAATACTATTTTACTAATTGGTTCTGCACCAAATTATCCAACGGGAATGATGGATCCAATAGAATCTCTTTCCAAGTTGGCAGTAGATAATGGTTTGCTTTTGCATGTAGATGCTTGCATAGGTGGTTTTTTATTGGCTTACCTAAAAAAAATAGGTAAGGATATTCCGTTATTTGATTTTAAGCTAAGTGGAGTAACTTCTCTCTCTGTAGATTTGCATAAGTATGCATATGCGCCAAAAGGATCTTCTGTTTTACTATATAGAAAGGAAGAACTTAGAAAAGAACAATTTAGTGTTTATCCAAATTGGGAAGGTGGTATTTACGGTTCTACTACTTTTTTGGGGACCAAGCCTGGGGGAATTGTTGCCTCTACATGGATGGCTCTCAACCATATTGGCCAAGACGGTTATGTGAAGCTTACCCATAAAACAATGGATGCTACCAAAGTTATAAGCGATTATATTCAAAACAGCAAAGACTTAAGTTTAATAGGAACTCCTATTATGAGTTTATTGGCTTTTAATAGTGAAAAGCACGATATATACCATATTGCAGATCTATTAAGTGAAAAAGGCTGGTATATAGGAAGGCTTCAAAACCCACCTGGAATACATTTGGTAGTTTCCCAAATTCATGCAGATGGAGCAGCTAAGGAATTGGTAGAGGATATGGAGGAGATAGTAGAAAAATTAAATACTTCTACAATTAAAAACAAGTTGTCTAAAGTTGGCGATAATTTATCTGTAAATGCTGTGAAGTCGCTAGGCTACAAGAGCCTAAAAAAAGCAGTGGTAGCTTCTACTGGTAGTAAGAATTCCAAAAAAAGGTTGATTTATGATTTAAAGAGCAGTCTCGATTTAGATCAAAGCAACGATTTGTTTAAGTCTATATTAAACCGTTTCTACCAATAACTTTTTAAAGAGCATAATGCTTTCTATGTGGGAAGTATGTGGGAACTGATCTACTAGAGAGAATTTTTGTAATTCGTAGCCCATTTCGTGGAGCGTTGTTAAGTCTCTTGCTTGAGTACCGGGGTTGCAGCTCACATAAACTATCACCTTTGCATTTAGTCTAATTACTTTTCTTAAGGTTTTAGGTGCTATTCCAGCTCTTGGTGGATCAATGACGATAGAATGTATTTTATTTTGGTATTCGGGATGGTTTAAGAGGAACTTACCTACGTCTGCACAAATAAAAGTAAGTTCGGACAAATTGTTTTTTTGACTGTTTTCTAAAACATTTTTTTTGGCATTTTCAATCGAGGAAGCAACAATATCTACACCTACTACTTTGTTATTGGTATGTTTTGCAATGAGTTGTCCAATGGTGCCGGTACCACAAAACAAATCCATTATTATTTGGTCTTTGGGTATGTCAGATTCTAGTAGATAGTCTATTACTTTTTGGTATAATTTTTCTGCACATAAGGGATTGGTTTGAAAAAAGCTTTGCATACTAATTTCAAAATTTAGTCCATTGATGGTTTCTTTTATGGTAGAATTTCCTGTAATAAGTTTACTATAGCCTTTGTCGAGTTTCTCTCTGTCGGCTACATCGTCGTTGGTGGTGTGGATTAGTCCTGCCAAACGCTCTCCAAGAATTTCTTTAAGATAGTTTCCAAAAGCAGGAAGGTCAAATTTGTTTAGGGATTTGGAAGAAGTTACTAAGTTGAATAAAAGCTGGTTGTTGGAAAAGCTTTTTCTAACTACCAAATGCCTAAAAAAACCTTCTTTTTTTGGTGGGTGCCAAGCAGGCAATCCAGTTTGGTAGAGATGGTTTCTTATTAGAAATAGTTTAGTATCTAGTTCTTGGTCAAAAAGGCCAGAATCGGCATCTAGATTTTCCACCATCCACCAGGTACCTTTTCTTTTAAAGCCAAGGTTAAATACATCGTCTTCTACCACTTGTTTTTCTAGGTTATAGCCAATGGAAGAAAAAGAATATTCCATTTTATTTCTGTAATGGTAATTAGATGGGGAAGAAATCCACTGATCGAAGAGAGAATCTATGTCTTTAATTTTTCCAATTTTAGTAAAAACTTCTTTGGTTACTTGAAGCTTCATCTTTTTTTGTTCTTCTATTGGAAGATTTATGTAGGGCGCTCCTGAAATAGGTTGGTATTTGGTAGTTTTTTCTAGTGGAGAATGTTGGATTATTTCGGTAATAGTCCCTTCGGCATAGTTGGGTTTTCTCTTGGTGATTTTTACGTTTGCTATTTGGCCTTTTATCCCGTGTTGTACAAAAACAATATAATCTCTATCTTCTATATTTAGTTTGGCAATTCCTTTTCCTACAAAAGCATAATCTACTATTTCAAGTTTTATAATTTCTCCTTTTTTTATCATTTAATTAAAATTATATTTGAATAAATAACTTAAATTTTGAATATGACTTCTAAGACAAACTTCCACAAATTTCTCACAATATTAACAACTTTGGCCTTAACTTATTCTTTGAATGTAATCTATTCTCAAGATTTAAGTAGTTATGTAAGATTGTCTGGGGAGATTACCAATCCAAATAGCGATAAGATTACTATTAGAGGCAATGGATATATAAAAGTAATCGATGTAAATACCAATGGTACTTTTGACGATACATTGGTTATAAAAGAAGGAAACTTTACTTTCTATGATACTAAGGAAAGCACTGCTATGTATTTGGCTCCGGGATACCGTCTTGATATTTCTTTGGATGGAAAGGAGTTTGACGAGACTTTAAAGTATAGTGGAATAGGAGAGAGACCAAATAATTTTAATGCCAGTTACTTTTTATTCAATGAAAAGAACGCAATAGACTCTGAAACGTATAAAAAGATGGAGAACCAAGAGTATTTCGATTATGAATTAAAAACGCATGCTTCTTTAATGAAATTGCTCAACGAGTCTGAGATAGAAAACGAGAAATTTCTAGAGAATCAAGCAGACAAGTTCCGTTTTCAGATGCTAAATAATCTAATTACCAAGTTGGGAGAAGATTATTTTGCAGGAAAAACAAAGGGAATTATTACCCAGTATATGGACAGCGAAATAGACAAAATAGATTTTAAGGATTCTGTGCTGTTTGCTTCTAATAATGATTATAGATATTTCTTAAGTTCTTATTTTGTGGCTGGTCTTACTAGTGGAGACTTAAAGACCTTGGAACTATATAATGAAGAGTTATTGGAAATGCAAAAAAAATCTATTGTAACTACCTTAAAAAGAGGCATTTCTTTTTACAATATGGATAAGCTAGATTTATATTACCAAACTTATGTAAAGTTAGCTGCTAATGATAAGGACATAAATAGAATTAAGGAAAAATACGATAGAATAAAAACTCTTAAAAAGGGAAGTCCTTCTCCATCGTTTAACTATCCAGATAGTAGTGGAAAAAACATCTCTTTAGAATCGTTGAAGGGAAAATTGGTGTATGTAGATGTATGGGCTACTTGGTGCGGTCCTTGTAAGGCGCAGATACCATTTTTAAAGCAGTTGGAAGAGAAGTATAGAGAAGAAGACATTGCCTTTGTAAGTTTGTCTATAGACCAGCTTAAAAACATCTCTAAGTGGAAGGATATGATTGTAGATAAAGAGTTAGAGGGAATTCAAATAATTGCAGACAAGGCATGGCGATCCAAGTTTGTTACCGATTATGTGATAGAGGGTATTCCAAGATTTATTCTAATAGACAAAGACGGCAATTTAATGGATCCTATGGCGCCAAGACCAGCTGTTTATAAGGAAGGGGAGATGCAACTCAATGAAGAGATTCAAAAAATATTTGACGAGAATATTTAGTTTAATAATTAGTTTTCTAGGTCTTTAAATATATCTTTAAATTCCGACCAAAATACATCTAAGTTTAGAAGGTGTTTTTCAAAAAACTGAAAAGTCTCTGCCCAGGTATCTTTGTTGTATAGGTTTACCTCATTTAGGGTGGTGGTAATTCTAGCACATTTCTTACCGTATTCATTTTCTTGTTCTCTATTCCAGTGCCAGTCTGGGCCAAGGGTATTTTTAAAAACTGTTTTCAGTTCTAGAAACTGATCAAAAAACAGATTTCTTAGGCTATTGTCTTGGTGTTGCAGGTCTATGTATACCTCGGCATATTTGGTTTCTAGAGAAATTCTAAAATAAATGTCTTTTACTTGGGTTGGATAATTTAGCCATTTTATTTTGCCAGTAGAGGCATTGTTTTTGGACATATACTTGCCAAAGCTGGTGTAAAAAAGTGTTTTTATCTCTCGTTTGTGTTCCTTGCTGTACATTATTTTATAAATATTTTATTTCTTTTTTAACAATTGCTTTTTTATTGATACATATTGATATATTTGTTTCTTATTTATAATCATTCTTAATAAGGCTTGAAAAGAAATATTGTAATAGCAGACAACTCGGAACTTATTCTAAATGGGTTAAGGTCTATATTGCAGCCATTGGCAGGAGATGGAATAGTTTCTTTTACTAAATATGCTCCTTTAAAAGAGTATTTAAAGGCTACTAAAAACATATTATTGATTATAGACTATACTTCCAAGGGTTTTTCTTTGAATAAGGTGGTAGAATTGAAAAATAAGTATCCAAAGATGTTGGTAATGGCACTTACTCCTTATACCAATGCGCAGACTATTGTTCAGGCGGTAGAGGCGGGGATAGAGAGCCATATAAAAAAGGAATGTTCTGTGCAGGAGATAAAAGATGCGTTTACTGCTACTAGTGGAGGTACTAAGTTTTTTTGTAACGATATAGTAGCTCAGATGAGAAAGGAAAATATAAATCCAAA
>JADHMB010000086.1 GCA_016780365.1 Flavobacteriales bacterium | reverse complement strand
TCACTAGAAATGCTGCTAGTACTTTAGACATTTCATCATTAGTAATTCTAAAAGATAAATTATGGGCTGGATTAGCATTTAGAGCCCCTTTTGGATTAATTCTACCTTCATCTGATAATGGTGGAGCTTATTCATTATTAGCTGGTATGAATATCAACGATCAAATTTCTGTTGGCTATTCTTTTAGTTATTCTTTAGGAAACCAAACCTTTAAGTACAATGGTGGATCTCATGAAATTTCTATCAGATACGATTATTTTTACGAAGTTAAAAAGGTAATTAAATCTCCAAGATATTTTTAATGGTTGCCAATTTGAAACATATATTATTTATATTTTTTTCTCTGTTATTTACATTTTCTTTTGCTCAAAAAAAAGTGGTTGACCCCGTGATTAAAATAAATGGTAAGGACGGAACTACTCGTTATTACAAGGGAGGAATTCTTGTTAAAGTTGATTCTAACTTATCCAATAATAACTCTAACGCTTTAAGTTCCAATAAATATGATTTTAAAAATGCTCCAATATTTCAATTTGGTTTTGGTAAAAGTGATCAAGTAGCAACAGACTGGGGTAATTATTATTTTGACAAAGAATCTTACCAAAAAGCAATTGACAGATTTAGTGATTTAAAAGATAAAAATATTGATGTACTAAGAAAACTTGGTAAATCGTATTTGAATTTAAATAATTTAGATAGTTCAGAGCATTATTTCAAAATTGTTGCTGAAAAAACAAATAGCTCTGCGGATTGGTACAACTATTCTCACTTGTTATATATGAATGAAAATTTTGATGAAGCTGAGAATATTAGAAATAAATATGCAAATTCATCTAATGAAAAAAGAGCAGAAATATTTAAAAGTAATACTGCTCATAAACAGCTTTTAGAAAATATCTCCAAAGTAGACTTAATTAATTTATCTATTAATACTGAAAATTCTGACTTTGGTGCTTACGCAGTTAAAAATGATTCTACCAATACTTATTACACACTTTTTACTAGTGCCAATAAATCTTCTCTTAAAGAAATAAAAAAATCCAAATTTGTAAAGCCAGATCAACCTACTTACGATATTTTTAAAACTCAGTTGAATTATCCTTCTCTTGAAGTTTCTTCTCCAGTATCATTAAGTGGTGAATTATCCAATGAATACCAAGAAGGGCCAGCAATTGTAACTAGAGATCAAAAAACTGTTTACTTTACAAGAAGTAATAATATAGAAGCTAATGACGATGTTCTTTATTTAAGTTTGTATTCAGTTGCGACAGGTGTGCTTGATGAACAAGATAGTATTGTTCCACTATCTATAAATAACGATCATTATTCGGTGATGCATCCAACAATATCTAACGATGGGAAAAAAATATTTTTTTCAAGTGATATGGCTGGAGGATATGGAGGTCTAGATTTATATTACTGTGAAATCTTAGGTCTTCAAGAAAAGAAAGTCAAAGGAAAACTTGAAAAAATAAATAAATTATCTGATCCAATAAATCTAGGTAACAAGATTAATACAGAAGGAAACGAAGTTTTTCCATATTTTATGAATGATAATATTTTATTTTATTCCTCTGATGGGCGAATTGGATTAGGAGGATTGGATATTTTTATGGTACATAACTATCTGGATACTTCAATATTAGAAATTGACAATGTAGGTAAACCTTTTAATTCTCCCAAAGACGATTTTTCATTTTTTATATCACAAGACATTAAGTTTGGATTTTTATCTTCTAATCGTTTTGGAGGTAAAGGAGACGATGATATCTACTGCTTCAAACTTAATTTGAGTATTTCTGAAGGAACAGACGATTACTACACCATGGTAAAAGGGGAAACGCTAGAAGTTATTTCAAACTCTGTTCTTAATAATGACTTTTTAAACGATAAAGATCAAAGTTTCCTTAGTAAAAATGCTTTTCATAAAGCAAAACTAATAACTAAGCCTTCCAATGGGGAAATTAAATTTAACAGCGACGGAACTTTTATTTATACACCTGAAAATGATAGAGTTACTGTAGATGTCTTTACTTACAGAATTTTAAATGATCAATATTCAAAAGATACCATAAGCGTATTCATTAAGGCTTTGGATAAAACTATTCCAGTAGCTATGGATGATCATTATGTAATTAAAAAAGGTGAAAATTTTTCTGCAGATTCAATAAGTGGAACCTTGCACAACGATTCCGATTCTGGTGGAGATATTCTAACTACTATATTACTTGACTCTCCTTTGCATGGGGAAATAGACTTCAAAAAAGATGGATCATTTACTTATATTCCAGAAGACTATTATGTAGAGTCAGATACTTTTACATATGTTGTCACAGATGGTCAGTATTACGATACTGCAGAAGTTACTCTTGCAAGGTTAGTTTCTGGAGTTGATATAGCTACAATTATAGAAATTAATCCAATTTATTTTGATTTAAACAAATCTAATATTAGAGATGATGCTGCTACCGAACTTCTTAAAATAGTTAAAGTAATGAACGATTATCCTACGATGGTGGTGGAGTTAGGGTCTCACACAGATTGTAGAGCTTCTCAAACATACAATAGAAATCTTTCTGACAGAAGAGCCAAGTCTTCTGCAAGCTTTATTAAAGAACGGATTACCAATCCTGAAAGAATTTATGGCAAAGGATTTGGGGAATCCAAACTAAAAAATAAATGTGAATGCGAAGGTTCTAGAATAGTACCTTGTTCTGAAGAAGAGCACCAAGAAAATAGACGTACTGAGTTTCTTATAATCAATATGTAATTTTAATATATTTCTATGAAATCAATCAGATTCATAATACTATTTTTTTTAACTAATATCAGTTATATATATTATTCACAATGTTCTAATCTTTCTGTGAATGCTGGTACTAATGCCAATCTAGTTACTGAGTCTTTATACGAAGAAAATTTTTCTGGTCAAAACGATAAGGGTGCATTCGGATCTAGTATAGACGTTGCAGGTTGTACATGGACAGTAGATGTTAGTAATGCTACACTTTCCAATAACGACGATTATTTTAAGGTGGTAAATGAAAGGTTAGAAGCTAGAGATGTTGATGGGAACTGTATATGGTATTCTCCAACTATAAATATTTCTAATTTTCATAATGTTTCCTTAAGTTTAGATGCTATTGAATCAGGAAGTTTTGAAAATGACGATATTTTTCGCTCAGAATTTAGCTTGGATGGAGGAGTCTGGACTTACTTCACTGTAAATGGACAATTAAGTGGCGATTTTTGGCCCACAACAAAATCAGTTTCTCAATCTGGACTTAGAGGTAATAATATTCAAATTAGAGTAACAATTAACAATGATGCTCAAAATGAATATTATAGATTAGATAATATAAAAGTAACAGGCGAAACTTACAAAGCAGACCTTTGTTTTGGTTCATCAGTTAATTTGGGAAGTGCTAATACTGCTGTCTGGTCAGGTAGTGGAAATCCAGCAATATCATACACTTGGACTCCTTCAACATCTTTGGACGATGCAACTATAGCCAATCCAACTGCTAACCCAACTAGCGATATAATATATAAAGTAGTTTCTAGTCTAAACGATAATGGAAATATTTGTAAGGATAGTTCTCTATTCCATATCAATGTTACTCCACAAGTATCTATTCAAAGCAATTCTCCAGTATGTATTGACGACACTTTAGTTTTATCTGAAATAGGTGGTGATGCGAGTCTTTGGAATTGGACCTCTAACGGAAATGCAAATATTCTAACTTTTGAAGACACTACAACTAAGGTAGTGGGTATGGTAAATGGCGAAATATTTACAGTTTCTATAGAGGATGATTTTGGCTGTACAAACTCAGCATCTATCACAATAACTGTAAATCCAAAACCAACAAATGTTACTTCAACTCCTCATGGTACTTATTGTAGTTCTGATTCTCCAGTAAATTTATCAGGTGGGTTACCTGCAGGGGGTTATTATGCTGCAGATACTGGAGTAAATAATAATACTTATGACCCTTCTACTGCTGGTTATGGTAGTGCTATTGTGCCAGTAGACATAATGTACATTTGGGCAGATGGTAATGGTTGTAAAGATACAGTTACTGCACCAATCAACGTTCAACTTGCACCTGAAGTAAATCTATACTCTCCATTTTTATCTTTGAATCCTACCGACGATGACTACATGACTGTTTCTGCTCAAACAGGTGGTTGGTCAAAATGTGGAAGTGTTGACCCTACATTCACATTAGATTTAGAACTCACTAATGCTAGTATTGCCAACAATTCTGCAAATGTTACTTATGATTTGGATTTTGGAGATGGAAATTCGATTAATAATATTTTGCCTGGTGTAGTTTACAGTAATACTTACTCCGGTCAGGGAGCTTATGATATAGTGGTTACTGCTACTGATAATATTACAGCATGTGTAAGGACTTATGAAAAGGAATTCTTTTATGGAACCAATCCTGCAGTATCTTTAGGAACACCAGGAAATACAACTGGTAGGTGTGCACCAGCTAGTTATGGATTTCCTGTTGAATTTTTTACTGTTGATTTGGCTACTGGTGATACTACAATCAATAGTCCAGGTACATCCTATTTAAAATTCACCAATGATGGTAAAGACGATTCGACATTTGTCCACCCAAGTCCAAAAGGTGATTTAGTTAAATCTGTTATTAATCACTCCTTTGACGATGCTTCTTGTGGATATAGTTTTGCTGGTCAAGACAATATTTTCTCTATTGCGATTACTGCAACTAACGGATGTGGGTCATCATCTGCTAGTGTGTTTCCAATCACACAATCTTCTCCGCCTATTGCAAAAATTGATTCTACAGATTCAATTTTTTGTATCAATGTTCCTGTAACATTTGTAGATTCTAGTAAAGCAGGAAAATTTGTATTATCATCTTGGAATGGTATTGGTTATGATTATTCTTGTGATACAATTGGAGCTACCGCTTGGAAAATTACTCCAAATACAGGCTTTACGGTAACTGCTGGTTCTTTAGGAACCTTACCATTAGATTATTACGACTCAACAACTTATGGTACACCTGAGATCACTCTTACTTTTCATGAAAAAAATACTTACAGTATTGCACTTTATAAAAGTGCTCAGTGTGGAGGGGGAATTTCTAGTGATTCGACAGACTATGAATTCAAAATAGACACATTACCTCATGCAGAATTTATTTTAGATAAGGATATAGACTGTGGTCCATTTTCAGTTTTTAATAACAATATCTCTCTTTCAAAAAATGATTATTATGCAACATTTGATTGGGGTTTTTCTACTTTAATAAATGGGTGTAGAGGCTCTACAGGACCCACTATTGAAAAAGTTCTTTCAGACTCTTCATTGGTAAATCAATATTATCAGAATTTTGATGGAATGGATAACTATGGGCATGATGGGGTAAGTTCCAACCTTAATCTTGTTAATTGGACCATGGATGTTTCTGCCGCTAATATGGTAGACGTAAATGATTGGTTCAAAATAAGAAATGAGAAGCTAGAAGCTCAAGATATAAATGGAACTGCTATTTGGTATTCTCCAGTAGTGGATATTAGCACTTACAATATGGTTTCTTTAGAGCTAAATGCTGAGGAAAGTGTTATCAATTATTCAAGTAACACCAATTTGGAAGGCCATTGGGAAATGGATGAAAATAGCGGACTTATTGCCGGAGATTCCTCTGGAAATTCTAGAAATGCAACTATTTCTGGAGCTACTTGGATAGCTGGAAAAGTAGGATCGGCACTATCTTTTGACGGTAATGACGAAGTGATAGCAACTGGCTATAAGGGTATTTCAGGTTCAACTGCTAGAACAATAGCAGCTTGGATTAAGACTTCTA
>JADHMB010000022.1 GCA_016780365.1 Flavobacteriales bacterium | reverse complement strand
TTATTTAGATTTATAAAACAAAACTCAGGATGAGACTCTTTAATTAAAACTTTATTTGTTTTTGGAACTCTTAAAAATTCATCCAACTCTTTTATTTTTTTACTAATATTCCAAGACTGAATAGAAATACTTCTTTTAGTAATTATCTTATTTACTTTTTTAGCAGAATTATAATTACTACTTAACACAGCTTTTCTGCAAGGAGCTGTAAAAACACTGCTTTTCTTATTTTTAGGCAAATAGGTCCTTAATTTAAAATCAATTTTTCTTTCGATATTTTTTGAGGAAAGACCAATAGGCATATCTATTAAAGTAAGATTATTAATCCTAATTTTTTTATATAAATCTGCTAAGGATTTATGCAGCTCTATTTTAATACCATCTTGTATTACACAGCAACACCAACCGTCTATATAACCATCTATTCCTACAAACACTTTGTTTAACATTTACATTCCAAAATTAAACAAAATTAATAATTTTAGTATATTTGTTTATCGATAAATGAAAACTACACTCTACATATTTTTGGGAATTTTATTTCTTTTTACAGTTTGGCAATTTTATGGTTCTTACAATAATAAAAAATACGAAACTATCTCTAATGAAATTATTGGATCTATTAATTCTATTGACTTTAAAATCTACGATCAGTATACCAAAGCTTCAGTTAATACCAAGGCCTACAATATGAATTCTGCTAGTGGAAATTTTCCTGTTTTGGCAAACTATATCTTCGGCGGAAACAAGGATAATATTCAAATGGAAATGACTTCTCCCGTTTTATACAATATGAGCAATAAATCCTCATTTTCTTTTGTTATGCCAAAGGAATTTGAAATAAATAATTTACCATCTCCCAATTCAGAAAAGATATTTTTTGAAACCGTAAAAAATCAATGTATCGCAGTAATAAAATTTAGCGGATTTGCTAACGAAAAAAATTGTGCAGCAAAACATTTAGAGTTATTAAATATTCTTAAGAAAAACAATATTGACTGCAATAATGATTTTATGATAGCTGTTTATCAGCCGCCCTATCAAATTATTAATCGAAAAAATGAAATTTGGGTGGAAGTAAATGCTCTAGAAGTAAAAAATATATTTCTTAAAAAATGACTCTTTTTTGTCTAATTCTTAATTCAAATACCAAAACTGTATAAATAAAAGTTTTTTTGTAAATAGAAGCCCGTATAATCTATCAGTTTTTCTTAGTAAGGTTTGGGTATTTTACCAGCATATTAAACCTGTTCATTCGTTGCAACAAAAAAGGGTAAAGATTTAAAATAACATTAAAAATACTCAACCATATAAAGTGTTCAATTAGTCCATATTTTAAATACAATAGCTGAATAGACAAAGGAAATATACCCGAAATAATATGAGAAGTTTCAGACTGTTTGGTTTCTTCAATAAAAGTAAGAAGATAATCTTTTGCCCTTCCTTTTAAATAAACACGATTGTTTAGGTGTCTAAAAAAGGAATTTATAAGCAAAAGTCTAAATATATTGACTCCCATATACTTGAAATATTTTTTGGTTTCGTACTTTCTTTGCAAATAAAAATTACTGGGCATTCTAACATATTTGAATGTTTGAAAAAATAAAAATCCTACCAACATTAAGTCCCAAACTTGTAAAAAGTTAAACAAGATAATTTCCCAGGTTGTTATTGCTTGTATAGAAAACTTAAATAAGTAAAATGACATTGAAAAAACAATCGCATACAATAGGAAAAGAGTAATTATTTTTTGATAAAAATTAAGTTTGTAAAACATGGTTATTTTTTATGCATTCTTAGGTAAAAGTTTTCACGAATATTCATCCAAAATAGATTGTAATCTAAAGCATGGTAATTTCCTTTTAAAAATTTATCATAAACTCTAAAAAGAGGAAAATTCTCGATTTCAACCCATAATAATCCATTATCAACTTTTGCACTTAATATTTTTTCTTGCTTTAATTTATTGCCACCTCTTATTATTTTATAATTATTAAACAAAATTCCTTTGTGCATATTGTATAGGCTTGCAGCCTCATTATTTCTCCAAGTTATTGGATTGGTTGCTGAAACAAAATCACTCTTTTTATGAGGATAAGATGTTCCATAGGGAAAAGAATTCCATGAAAGATAGCAGTTTAAATCTGTTGGAGATTCACAAATAGGATAGCCATCCACAGCAAAATTTTCTATAAAAACATCCCCCACGAAATAACACAGTTCAATTTTTTTTAAAATAGAATCATTTAGTAATATATAATCATTTAATAATTTTTGTAAATGGTGGGTTCCTTGGCTGTGACCTGCCAAAACAATTCTATTTCCATTGTTGAAATTTTCAAGGTAATATTTAAAGGCATTTTCAACATCTTTATATGCAAAATCAAAAGCTTTTAGTCCGTTTATGTTGTCCATGTAGCCTTGAAAATGCATCTGCCTGTAGTAAGGGGAATATATCTTTGCTAAACCAGAAAAAACAGAGGCTTGATTTTTAAGTGCCAAATGACCAATCTTTTTATTGGATTTTTTATTGTTAAAATCTGCATTCCAATCTAAGCCATCAAAATATAAAGTTGGATAGACGAAGAAAACATCTACAGAGTCCAAACTTAGCGTATCATTTAAAAGATTTTTTGGTTTTAAATCCGAATAATCACTTTTATCAGGATGTGCAGCCCAATGGTCCATATTGCTGTAGTTAGGAGCTGGTTTGGGAACTTCTTGCTCAAAAGAATTCAATGGAATTTTATTTGCACAAGAACTTAAAACGAATAAAAAAACTGAGAACAGTGTTATTTTTTTCACGTCCACTAAGTTATTATTTTTATAATTTAACACTTGATTTTATTTCTCAATTTTAAATATGAATATTGGAATTAATGCAAGGCATTTAATAAAAGGAAAATTTGAAGGGATTGGATGGTATAGCTTTGAAATTCTGAACAGGCTGGTTTTATTAATGCCAAAACATAAATTTTTCTTTTTTTACGATAGGAAAACTGATTTTTTGATTTCAGGGGAGAATGTCTTTAATGTAATTCTCAACCCACCAGCACGACATCCAATTTTATTTAGAATTTGGTTTAATTATGTCCTTCCAAGAAATTTTAAAAAGTTTAAAATAGATCTCTTTTTCTCTCCAGATGGTTTTATTTCTTTAAACACACAAATTCCTCAAATTGGGGTAATTCACGATTTGAATTTTGAGCATTATCCAGAAGATTTACCCAAAAATGTATTAAAGTATTATCAAAAATATATGCCATTATTTTCTCAAAAAGCAGAAAAAATAATTACTGTTTCTAATTTTTCAAAAACAGATATTATTAAAAATTATGGCATTAGTCCTGAAAAAATCAACGTAATATTTAATGGAGGAAATGATGCTTTTAAGTCTTTAACCCCCAACCAAAAGAAAGTTTTTATTGAGCAAAATAATAACAATAGACCATATTTTATATATGTAGGGTCTTTACATAAAAGAAAAAATATTGAGAGAATGCTTACAGGATTTAAAAAGTTTAATTCTTTAAATAAAATGGATTTCATTATTGTAGGAACTGACATGTGGAAGAACCAATTAAACCTACAAGGGCTTTTAAAAAACGTGAGATTTTTAGGCAGGAAATCAGGTCCTGAACTAGCAAACTGGGTTGCATCAAGTTCTGCACTAATATATGTTTCGTATTTCGAGGGTTTTGGTCTTCCTGTTTTAGAAGGGATGCTATCGGGAGTTCCGGTAGTTACTAGTAATTTGACAAGTATACCAGAAGTTGGAGGTGATTCAGTGATTTATGTTGACCCATTTAATGAAGATAGTATTACTACGGGGATGGAAAAGGCAATGGAAAATAATCAAGAACTTATTAAAAAAGCACTTCTTCAAGCTAAGAAATTTTCCTGGGATATTTCTGCATTAAAAGTCAAAGACCTGCTCTTAAATGCTAAGAATTAGAATTTTAGTTTAGATAGAAATTTTGATCTACCATTTTTTCTTGAGATAGTAAAATCATCATGAATTTAAATTTCTTAATGAGGAATTCATTTTTTTTAAGATCTGAAAACCCAATGAATTTTATTTTATCTTCATCTGAAAGATTTACCAAATTAACTAAATTGTTAAGCGAAACTAATTCTTCCGATTTGGAATCTTTAGAATTATCTAGCAAATGGGTTAAATATTCCGAAGCATATTTTTCTAATTCTTCTGAGGGTTTAAAAATACCTTTCTTGATTTTTGAAAGAGAACCAATAGGGTATAGCTTATGTTCGTTTTTATTTTGAAAATGATGAATTTTAAAATTTGACTTACACTCTACTAAAACATCTAAATCTCCACTATCGTATTTTTTTAAAATCTGAACTACTTTTACCAAAGAACCTAATTCACTTAGAGTTGTTTTACCTTGGTATGGAATTCCAAAGTACTCCCCACTGCTTAGACACTCGGTAACTAATTGTAAATATCTAGGTTCAAAAATATGGAGAGTTGTTTGCTCGCCAGGAAATAAAAATATTCTAAGAGGGAATAATCCGTACTGATAATCACCTTTCTTCATCTTCTAATTTTTATGTAAATTTCTTTTTAAAAATTCAAAGTCTTAGAGTTCAAAAAATATTCTATCCACATTGAATTATGAATTACTTCAATTAATTTCACTTAATTCATGCAGTTTTGAACTTAAAAATGATTTTTAAACATTATATTAAATGTCTAATTTTTAATTAAATTTGAAGAAAAATAAACCTTGAAGAGCAACAAATACATATTAATACTTAGCCTAATTATTGTAACGGCATTGTCCAATATTTTATTAACCAATATCCCTAATTTTTCTCCAATTGCTTCAGTTGCATTGTTTTCAGGGTTTTATTTATCTAATAAAAAGTTAGCTCTTCTTATCCCAATAGCATGTATGCTCATTTCTGACTATTTTATTGGATTTCATTCTTTAATGTGGGCGGTATATCTATCTTTTGCTCTCACTGTACTTATGGGTATAAAAATGAAGACTTCCAACGGTAAAAATGTAATTATTAATTCTGTTTTATCTTCTGTAGTATTCTTCCTTGTAACCAATTCTGCGGTTTGGCTGATGGGTGGTTTTTACACAAGTGACTTAAGTGGTCTTGCGTTGTGTCTTTCCATGGGGATTCCCTTTTTCAAATATACCTTGTTAAGTAGTATAGTTTTTTCTGCTGTTCTCTTTGGTGGTTTCCAAATCTTAAATCAGCTGATTAATAAATATTTAATCTTTTCAAAAAAGTCTTAATTAAGCTGACATTTTAATGTTTAAACAAAAAATTTGTTTTCACATATTCTGATTCGCAAATCTCTATTTTTGGTTCATGCTTAAAAGATTATTATTCTTTTTATTACTAATATCTATTTTATCTTTTCTTGTATTTAATATATTTCAAAGGCTAGGTGAACAAAGCAAGGTCTTTCAAGAGCCTCAAAAATACTTTCCAGCAGACCCTATTCTTTTTGTGGAGGTCAACGAGTTCTCAAAGACCTTACATCATTTTTTTGAAACCAGTATGATTTGGTCCAAATTTGAAGAAGTTTCCAAAAACAATCAATACGGAGAATTGATTAAGGAAATTAATTCATTAATTACAGACTCAAACTACAATGAAATATTTAGTGAAGGTGCCACCAATATTTCTTTTTACAATCAAGACAACAATATTTCTTGGATTATAGCTAAAAATTTCACAGAAAAGCAAGACAAAATAAATGATTTAGATTCTAATTTTATTGAATCTTATTTCTTTGATATATCCTATCCGTTTTTAATTATTTCAAATTCTAAAAGCTTAATTAATGAATTTAAGACCAACTACACATATTCAGAAGAGAAAGAGAAGCCCAACGATTTTTCTGACAAAATGATATTCTCTAGCGAAATGTCTAATATATCTTGTTTTATGAATGTAGATAATGTCAAAGCTTTTTTAGATTCTATTTCTGACACCTATAAAAACCATGATTTATTGTCTGAGCTACATTCCAATAAATGGTTTCAATTTGATATAAATTATTCCCCAAATGACATAAAAATTGTAGGTATTACCGACTACGATACTTCCATGTTACTTCCTTCACCCGAGTATTATGGATTTAAAGATTGGATTCCAGAAGATGTTGATTTTATTTCTAAAAATATATTTCATATCCAAACAGATTCTTTAAATCACCATTTGGCATTTAAATCCTTAGAATTAAAATTCCGGGATTTAATACAGGAAAAAGAACATGAAATATTAATTCTTGAAAGTCAATCAGAAAACTTAGGATTTAATGAATTGTCAAAATTATTTTTCCTAGACACTCTGAAATTCTCTAAATTAGAAAATGATTTTAGTGTAATTGACTCTAATTTATTAAAGTCATATTTTCCTCATATAACTTTTAAAAATCGATATGGATTTCAAATTGATCAGTTTCTTTTAATTGCTAATTTAGAAGCCAAAAAAGAATTTGATTACAAACTTTCACAAATTAATTCTGATGATTTTAATCCCGCAATTTTTAGTGAAAATAAAAATTCTGAATTTGATCAAGAACACTCCCATTTTTCTTATAAATCACAACCAGAACTATTAAAAAAAATTACTCTTTCCAAAAACGATTTTGACAATACTATTCATAATATCTTCAAATCTATTGGAGGAATAAGTTGGGGAATCAATAATTACAACAATAGAGCACATCATGGATTGTCTCTTAAGAAGTTTTATCCTAAAAAAGTAGACAAAAAAATTCTTTGGAAAGTTAATATTCCAAAATTAATTTGGGGACCATATGCACTAAATAACCATAGGTCTGGCACCAAAGATATTATTGTTCAAGATCAAGAAAATACCATTTACTTAATAAGCGCAGGAGGCAAAGTGAAATGGTCTAGAAATCTTGAGGGGAAAATATTAGGAGGTATTTCTCAGATTGATTCCTATCAAAATAATAAATTCCAAATGGTGTTTAATACCAAATCTAGACTTCATATTATTGATATTCTAGGTAATGAAATAGATGGATTCCCAATAAAATTTAACTATTTGGCGTCTAACCCAGTATCAATTTTTGATTACGACAACAATAAGGACTATAGATTTTTAATTGCAGGGGATGATTTTAAAATACACAATTATAATATTTCTGGCACACAAGTTTCTGGGTGGATTCAACCAGAGATAAGTTCGATTATTAATAGGCAACTAAAACATTTTGCAATTAATGGTTTAGATTATATTTTATCCATTCAAAAAAGTGGAGTCATTAAATTGCATAATCGAAGAGGTGGAGAGCGATATACTGTTAAAAATAAAGTTTTCTTACCGTCTGAAAGTAATTTTGCTATTAATAAATCTTTCGTTATTGACTCAACGTCTATTGTTTTTCAAGACACATTAAGAGGAATTTCTAAATTAGTTTTAGGAAGTTCTAGTAAGGAAATTTATCCTATCCCAGACAGTATAAAGTCGAATGAAAATTCATGGAATATTTTTGCTAATCAAAAGTTTAACAAAGTAAATTACTGTCTAAAACAAAAAGAAAGACTTAAAATAATTGACCAAAGTAAAGAAGAGTTTAATTTTCAGTTTTATTATCCTTACGATATTTTACACGGCAAAAGATTTGATAATTTCATGGCCATTTTAAATAAAAACACCAACGAGATTCAATTAATTGACAGTAAGTACAATATTAATCCCAATTTGTTTAGAGCGTCCAAAATGTCTTGTATAGGAAATATAAATAACGACAATTCCAAAGAACTTATTACAGTTGTCAATAGCAATATTTTAATTTGCTATCAAATCCCGTCTTTAAATTAGTTAATCAAAATTTATTCATTAAGTATACTGTCCTATATTTAACTTAATTTTACAAAATGGACTTTCAAAAAGACTTTCCTATTTTAAAAAGTACTGTTAATGGCAATCCATTAATATACTTTGATAATGCTGCTACTTCACAAAAACCAAAGTGTGTAATTGACGCGTTAAGTAAATACTATGAAAGCATTAATTCCAATGTGCATAGAGGCGTTCATGAATTAAGCCAAAAAGCAACCAGTGAGTATGAAGAAACTAGAAATATAGTTGGAGATTTTATAGGCTCAGAAACTCCAGAACAAATTATTTTCACAAAAGGCACTACAGATGGAATAAATATTGTTGCTAGTGCTTGGGCAGAAAATCAATTGCAAAAAGGCGATGAGATATTAATTACTACTATGGAGCACCATAGTAATATTGTCCCTTGGCAAATGTTGTGCGAGAAGTTAGGTGCCAAACTTGTGGTATGTCCGATAAATGATGCTGGAGAAATACTCATGGATGAGCTTAAAAAATTAATAAGTGATAGAACTAAACTCATTGCGGTAACTCATGTTTCAAATACCTTAGGGACGATAAATCCAGTTAAAGAGATAACCAATCTTGCCAAAGAAAATAATTGTAAAATTTTAATTGATGCAGCTCAATCTATTCCTCATTTTAAAGTGGACGTGAATCATTTAGATTGTGACTTTTTGGTCTTTAGTGGCCATAAGATTTTCGCTCCCACTGGTGTAGGTATTCTTTATGTTAAAAAAGATAGATTTGAGGAGATGAAGCCCTACCAAGGGGGTGGAGATATGATAAAAGAAGTTTCTTTTGAAAAAACAACTTACAATACATATCCTCACAAATTTGAAGCAGGAACTCCTAATATTGCAGGTGTAATTGGGTTAAAAACAGCATTAAAATATGTGAACAATATAGGGATAGAGAAGATTTCAGAAATTGAAGATGAATTGCTGATTTATGCTCAAGAATCTATTTCTAAAATTAACAAATTAAATATTTTTGGCAACGCTCAAAACAAAGCAAGTGTTATTTCATTTACAGTAGATGGAATTCACCCATTTGACATTGGCACTTTGTTAGACCAATTAGGAATTGCTATTAGAACTGGACACCATTGTACCCAACCACTTATGAAGTTTTTTAATATCCCTGGGACAGCAAGAGCTAGTTTTGCTTTTTACAATAAAAAAAGTGAGATTGATTTTTTTATAGATTCTTTAAAAAGAACCATAAAAATGCTTGGCTAGCTATATATAAAATTTACAACTCATTACAGCTGTGTCGTCTAGTATCTTTTGATCTCCTTTAAAGTCATCTAGTTTTTCAAATATTTTTTGATCTAGTTCGTTCATGGTTAAATTGAAATTATTTTCAACTACTTCAATTAAATTATCTGTTTCGAAAGGGACTCCATTATTATTTTCTAACTCTACTAATCCATCCGTGTAGCATACAAGAACAGTGTCTTGCTGAAATTTAATTTTATTTACTTCAATTTTTGGAATTTCCTCCAGCATTCCAAGGCCAATGCATCCTTTATTTAAAAAAGTAGTTTTTGTTTTATTAATAAGCAATGGATAATTATGACCAGCATTAATATATTGAAGTGTTTTATTCTTTTTATTATAATGTCCTGCAAAAAACGTAATAAATTTCTCTCCTTTTGCAGCATTGTTTACATCTTGATTTAAATCCTCAATAAGTTTTTTTAGAGTTATATTTTCATAGTTATACTTAATATTTGCATGAAGTTTAGCTTGGAAATGACTCATTAGTAATGCAGCAGACATTCCTTTCCCTGAAACATCTGCAATACATAAAAAACATTCGTTTTCGTTGAGAAAAATAAAGTCATAATAATCGCCACCTACCAAATGTTTAGATTCATACCTTGCTGCAACATCAAACGAATCGTCATTTGGTAGATTTATTGGGAAAAGTAGTTTTTGCATTTCTGCAGCAAGTTCCATCTCTTTTTTATTAACTTCTTGTTCGAGAAGTTCTTTTGAATATCTTTTATTTTCAATAGCTACAACGATGATACTTGCTAGTGTTTGAATAAATGGCATATGCTTAATTCCTGGGCTTATTGCAATAATATCGTCTTCTAAATCTCCAATTAATAAATAAGCAAGTGCTATTTTTTTATGAAAAATTGGAATAACAATATCAAATGAATTTAGTGTTTTAATTGACGAAGATTCTATAACTGTTATATCCTTTATATGTGTGAGCTCTTCTTCTACATTTATTTTTTTATTAAGCCCTTTACCCCCAAAATGGAGAATACAATTCCATTTTTCACTATCATTAGCATATAGAATCAATTTACTAATCCCAAGTTGCTCTCTTAAAATGTACTCAAAAATCTTTAAAATGTTATCGATAGATAAATTATTATTTATCGCTTTTGTTATCTCTAAAAGAGAGTTTAATTTAAATTCATTTAACTCTAACTTTTCATAATATTTTTTTGGCAGCTCTTCTTTCATTATTTGGCTTTTATGTTCAATTTTCTAAGAGTAAGAATTCAAAATTCTTCTAAATTTACCAAACATATAACCATCAACTCAATAATTGAGGTGTATTTATTAAGTTCAAATTGTGAGAAGTAAATAAAAGTAGTTACATTTGCCACCCTTAAATAAGTAAACAAATTAAATTATTAATTTATGTATGCGATTGTAGAAATAGCAGGGCAACAATTTAAAGTTGAAAAAGATCAGAAGTATTTCGTCCATCAATTAGAAGGAAAACCAGGATCAAAAGTAACTTTTGAAAATGTTCTTCTACTAGATGATAAAGGCAAAGTATCAGTAGGCGCCCCAGCTGTAAACGGTGTTCAAGTAACTGCAAAAATTGAACAACATCTTCTAGGAGATAAAGTAATCGTCTTCAAGAAGAAACGAAGAAAAGGTTATAAAGTTAAAAATGGTCATAGACAAAGATTAACTGAAATAACAGTCCAAGAAATTGGAAAAAAAGCAACTCCTAAGTCTGAAACAAAAGCAGCGCCCAAAAAGGCAGCTCCTAAGTCTGAGGCAAAAGTAGAAACAAAAAAAGCAGCACCTAAAAAGGCAGCTCCAAAAAAAGCGGCAGCTAAACCCAAACCAGCTGTAGCTTCTAAACCAAAAAAAGAAAGTTAATTTTTTAATTCATTCATTATGGCACATAAAAAAGGAGCTGGAAGCTCAAATAACGGAAGAGAATCAGAATCAAAACGTCTTGGAGTAAAGATTTTTGGTGGTCAACTAGCAATAGCTGGTAACATCATCGTTAGACAAAGAGGAACAAAACATAACCCAGGTGAAAATGTTGGAATTGGGAAAGACCATACCTTATTTGCTCTTAAAGATGGTATTGTAGAGTTTACAAAAAAAGCCAAAAACAAATCTTACGTTTCGGTTACTCAGTTAGAAAATTGAGCGTTTAGTCACTAAATAAATATTTTTAAAAGCGCTTTTATAGCGCTTTTTTTATACCTTTTTTATTCATCTATAAATTTTGATAATTTTACTATAAATAACTTTTTATAATGTTGCAGATTCAAAAAATCCGAACCGATAAAGACTCTATTATTAAAAATATTTTAGAGGTCAGAAAAGTAGATGTTACTGATCAGATTAACCAGATTTACAATCTTGACTTAAAAAAAAGAGACACCCAAAAACATTTAGACGAAATGTCTGCCAATATGAATGTATTATCTTCTCAAATTGGAGAACAGTTTAAAAAAGGAGCTATTGAAAAAGCTAATATTTTAAAGAAAGAAACTACCGTTTTAAAAGAAAACATAAAAAAATTCAAACAAAATTTTGAAGAGTTAGACCAATCAATTCTTGAGTTACTCTATCAAATACCTAATACACCAAACGAATTAGTTCCACCTGGAAAATCTGAAAATGACAATGAAATAATTTTCTCTTCTTCAATAGATAGTTTAAAAAATGATAGTCTTCTTCCTCACTGGGAACTATGTCAAAAGTATGATTTAATTGATTTTGAGCTTGGTGTAAAAGTAACCGGAGCTGGTTTCCCAATTTACAAGGGAAAGGGGGCAATTTTGCAAAGAGCTTTAATCCAGTTTTTTTTAAATGAAGGCAATAAGAAAGGATATCAAGAACTTTCAGTTCCTCATCTTGTCAACGAATCTTCAGGTTATGGAACTGGGCAGCTTCCAGATAAAGAAGGCCAGATGTACCATGCATCATTAGATGATTTGTACTTAATTCCTACTGCCGAAGTACCTATTACTAATATTTATAGAGATGTAATTATAGAAGAAAAAGACTTACCTATAAAACACGTAGGATATACACCGTGCTTTAGACGGGAAGCGGGTTCTTATGGTAAAGATGTTAGAGGGTTAAATAGATTGCACCAATTTGATAAAGTGGAGATAGTTCAAATAACAACCCCTTTAGAAAGTTATCAAACTTTAGACAATATGGTTGTTTATGTAGAGAGTCTAATAAATAAATTAGACTTGCCTTACAGAAAATTAAGACTTTGTGGAGGAGATTTAGGATTTACTTCTGCTTTGACTTATGACTTAGAAACCTATTCTGTTGGTCAAGACAAATGGCTCGAGGTTAGCTCAATTTCTAATTTTGAAACCTACCAGTCTAACAGATTAAAATTGCGCTACAGAAATCAAAACAAGACTATTGATTTAGCACACACACTAAATGGTAGCGCACTAGCACTTCCAAGAATTATGGCGTCTTTACTTGAAATAAATCAAAAAAAAGATGGTATTAATATTCCAGAAGTTTTAAGACCCTACACTGGGTTTGATTCTATATGATTTGTATGAAATATCTTAATTTAATTTTTGTTTTTTTAGTATTGGTTGGTTGTTCTAATAAGGGAGAAAAACAGGCCAATGCACTACTTTCAAAGTCATTTTTTTTAGAGAAAAGTATCAATGAAATAAATACTTCCCATGTACAAAACGCATTTTCAAAATACCAAGATAATATTGAATTGGTTAAAAAATGTGTTAGTACCATTGAAAATGAGTTTGCTAGGAGAATGAACAATTACAAAGGCCTTAAAAAAGCATGTCCTAATTTTTTGACTAACTATGATTTAACAAAAAGAAACTTAGAGACTGAAATTAATCAACTTAAGATGTTAAAATTAGATCTTTCAAATAATTTGATTTCTTCTGATTCAATATTATATTATATACAAATGGAAGAAAAAAATGTACAAAAAATTTCTGATGATCTTCTAGACATTCTTAACTTATACGACTTTGTGATATCCACAAATGATAGCCTGTATTTGCCAATAAAGAATTTTGCAGAAAAAGAATGTTCAAAAAATGAGATTTAAATATCTTTTTATAGTATTATTTTCAATAGTATCTGTTTCAAGTTTTTTCTCACAGGTTTCTACTATCGATTTTCAATTAGCTAAAAAATATTACTTAGATAGCGATTATGAAAAGGCTGCACTTTATTATGAGAAAATATTTAAGGAATCAGAACACAGACTAAAGATTTATGAAAATTACAAATCGACTTTTATAGAACTCAATAAATTTAAAGAAGCTGAAAAACTAATTAAAACTTTAATCAAAGAGAACCCCAATAAGTTAAAATTCTTAGTTGATTTAGGAGTTATTTATGGACTTGTAGATAGAAGTGATAAGAAAAATCAAGTTTTTGATAAAGCTATAGAGCAAATAATTAAAGAGACATCCTATGACAACGCATTTGATTTAGGACTAGCTTTTGAGAAAATAGGAAATTTAGAAAAAGCACTAGAAGTATATTTAAATTTCGAATCTAAAAATCTCCTAAATCCTTTTGCATTTCATTCCAAGATTGCACTTATTTATAATAAGACGGGCAAAACTAATAAAATGATTAATACTTTTTTTGAGATGTTAGATTTCAATAATAAGTTTCTTCAAAACGTCCAGAACGGCTTAGTAAATAGCATTGATTTTCAAAATAATTTAAAGGAAAAAGAAATACTAAGACAATCCATTATTGAAAAAATCCAAGCAAATCCCAAAAAAATAGTCTATATCGAATTATTGGCCTGGTTTTATATGCTAAATAACGATTATGAAAATGCGTATACACAAATTAAAGCATTGGATAAAAAATTAAATAAAAACGGTTCTAAGCTACTTGAATTAGGAAATACGGCGCTTAACAACCAGGATTTTAAAGTTGCTATTAAATGCTTTGATGATGTTGTTCTAAAAAGTAATTCTTTAGAGTATAAGTTTGAAGCAAAAAATAAAAAACTCTTTGCTTTAAAAAGTAAGATTCTTTATGGCAATCAAATTATTCAAGAAGAATTAGAGGAGCTAAAAGCCAATTATCTATTAATATTATCCCAGCTAAATAATTCAAAAAATGTTTATAATAACTCAATAAGAAAGTATAATTTACTTTTAGATCTATCGGAAATAGAGGCTTTTTATTTAGGGGATATTAGTTCTGCAAAGCAACATTTAAATAATGCAATTCTAATCCCAAGACTAAAGGAAAAACAAAAAGGAAATGCAAAATTGAAACTAGCCAATATTCTTGTTTTGGAGGATAATATTTGGGAGGCATCTTTAATGTATCTTCAGATTGAAAAACAATTTAAAGACGACCAGTTAGGACATTTAGCAAAATTTAAAAATGCCCAAGTATATTATTTCTCTGGTGAATACGATTGGTGCCAAGCACAACTTAAAGTTTTAAAAGCGTCCACCTCGAAGCTAATAGCCAATGATGCCTTAGAGCTTTCTGTATTAATTTCAGACAATTACAATATGGACACATCAGAAGTCGCCATGAAGTTATTTTCTTATGCCGATATGCTCACCTTTCAACAACAATTTTCGAAAGCAAATATTTTATATGATTCCATACTTAAGAATTTCAAAAATCATTCTTTAAATGATGAAATTATTTTCAGAAAAGCAAAAATTGATTTAAAACAACACAACTACCAAAAAGCTATCGAGCATTTCAAATTACTTATTGACAATTACCCTAATTCTATTTTACTAGATAATTCTTTATTTTTAATAGCTTCTATTTATGAAGAAAAAATCAAAGACTTTGACCAGGCAAAAAAATATTTTAAGACCATTCTTTTTGACCACAAAGGGAGTTTATATGCTGCCGAATCTAGAAAAAGATTTAGAAAACTAGCAGGAAGTACTAATGAAAAAATTGAAAAAGATTCAGGATGATTTTATATAATATTACCGTAAATATTGACCACGACATTAATAAAGAGTGGCTTGTTTGGATGAAGGATATTCATATTCCTGATGTTTTATCTACTGGCTTATTTATAGAAAATAAAGTTGCTAAAATTCATGCTGAGGAAGATGGTGGACTTTCTTATAGTATTCAATATTTATTAAAATCTTGGGAAGATTATAATTTGTATCAATCAAAATTTGCACTCCATCTTCAAAAAAAATACGAAGATAAGTATGCCAATAAAAGTGTTGCTTTTAGAACAGTTTTAGAAATAATTCACGTGGCCCACCCTTAAAATTCATGGATTTTAATAATTCTCCATTACAGAAGCTAGATCTTTCTTACTACGGAATTAAAAATCAAGTTTACGTAAAAAGGGATGATTTAATCCATCCCATTATTTCAGGTAATAAATGGAGAAAATTAAAATACAATTTAAAATATTTTAATTCTATTTCTAAAAAAGGAATTGTTTCTATTGGAGGAGCTTATTCCTCTCATATTTTAGCTCTTTCGTATATTTGTAAGGTCCATTCTATAAAATGTGTTCTTCTTGTAAGAGGAGAGCAAACCAGCCCTTTGAATGATATTTTAAAGAAATGCCAATCCTACGGTGCAATTGTCGAATATATAAATAGAAACAATTATAAAAATCAAAAATGGATTAAAAATTTTTGTAAAGAAAAGTACAACGATTTTTTTTTCATTCCTGAGGGGGGGGCTAATTCTTACGGGATAAAAGGTTGTCAAAAAATAGTGAATGAAATTGAAAACGATTTTGATTACATATTTTGTGAGGTTGGGACAGGAGCAACTTTTTCTGGAATAGTTTCCTCCTTAAATAAGTCACAGTCTTGTTTTGGTATAGTTGTACTGAAAGGGGCTAATAAAATTGGAGAAAATATTTCTAAAAAATTTAAAGCTGAATTAAAAAAACCTTTTTCAACAAATTGGATTTTAAACCATGATTATCATTTTGGTGGTTATGCCAAATACAGTGAAGAGCTAATACTATTCATGCGAGAATTTTATAAAATAACAGGCCTTATGACAGATCCAATTTATTCAGGGAAGATGTTTTTTGGTCTAGTAGACCAACTAAAAAAGAATGAGAAATTGGAGAACAAAAAAATTATTGCTTTACACTCTGGTGGGCTATCCGGAATAGAAGGATTTGAAAAAAGATATAAATTAAAAATATTTAATTAGCCATTTCGCTCATGAACTTAATTTTCATTAACCTAAGTTCATCCTCGCTATAATCTCCATCAAATTCTTCATAAGCCTCGCTTATATCATCTGATTCTGCATCTTCTAAAAAGTAATCGTAAATTTCTTTTTGTGCATCTTCATCAATTATATTATTTAGATAATAATCGATGTTAATTTTAGTTCCAGATGAAACAATATTTTCAATTTCTAAAATAAGCTCTTCAATTTTTTTATTTTGACTTTTAGCAATGTCCTCTAATGGAAGCTTACGGTCAATATTGGTTATAATATTTACTTTTTTACCACTTTTATTGACAATACTTTTCATAACAAAGTCTTGAACTCTCTCTATATTATTTTCTTCTACATATTTTTTGATAAGCTCTATAAAAGGAGTGCCATATCTCTGTGCTTTCCCAATTCCAACACCGCTTATTTTCTGAAGTTCTTCAAAATTTATTGGATATTGCATAGTCATTTCTTCCATAGATGGGTCTTGGAAAATCACAAATGGAGGTATGTTTTTTTTAAGCGCAATACTTTTTCTAAGGTCTTTAAGCATTTTAAAGAGTTTTTCATCTAGTGCGCCTCCACCCGCTTTTTGATTTAAAATTATGTCTTTATCATCGGTATCGCTAAAGTCATGTTCTTTAATAAGATCAATCTCTTTAGGATTATTTATAAAGTCTTCTCCTTTTTCTGTTAATAGTAATGTCCCATAGGACTCAATTTCTTTTTTTACAAACCCAAGAACTACAATTTGCCTAAAAACAGCATGCCAGAAATGTTCGTCTTCTTCAGCACCGCTATTAAAGAAGGGAGATTCATTGCCTTTATAGGTTTTAATTTCTGCATTATTATTACCTACTAAAACATTTGCAAAGTATTTCACCTTGTGTTTCCCATTTACAGATTTCACACAATCTAGCGCAAGTTTAACATATTTTTTGCCTTTAATTTTTTCTTTTGGATTTTGAGAGTTATCGCACATGCTTGCTCCTGGACCATTAATATCATCAAATTCCTCACCAAAGTAGTGTAGTAGAAATTTTCTTCGATTAATACTTGTTTCTGAATATGCTACTACTTCTTGAAGTAGTTGATGACCAATTTCTTGTTCCGCCAATGGTTTCCCATGTAAAAAATTTTCTAGTTTCTCAATGTCTTTATAGCTGTAGAAAGCAAGACAATGTCCTTCACCACCATCTCTACCAGCTCTTCCAGTTTCTTGATAATAACTTTCTAATGATTTAGGTATGTCGTGATGAATTACAAATCTAACATCCGGCTTGTCAATTCCCATTCCAAAAGCAATAGTAGCAACAATTATATCGCACTCTTCCATCAAAAACATATCTTGATGTTTTGCTCTGGTATTTGGGTCTAGCCCAGCATGGTAGGGCAATGCAGATATTGAATTTACTTGTAATAGTTGAGCAATTTCTTCTACTTTTTTTCTGCTTAAGCAGTAAATTATCCCAGATTTCCCTATTCTAGTTTTAATAAACCTAATAATTTCTTTTTGAACATTTTTCTTAGGTTTTACTTCGTAGAATAAATTGTCTCTGTTAAAAGATGCTTTGAAAACTCTAGCATCTGTCATTTCTAAGTTCTTTTGAATATCAGTTTGTACTTTAGGTGTAGCGGTAGCTGTAAGAGCAATAATTGGAACATCTTCTATTGACTTTATAATTGGCTTTAACCTACGGTATTCTGGTCTAAAATCATGACCCCACTCAGAAATACAATGTGCTTCATCAATTGCAAAAAATGAAATTTTTATATTTTTTAAAAAGTCAATATTTTCCTTTTTAGTTAGGGACTCAGGGGCTACATATAAAAGTTTAGTTGTACCAGAAATTACATCATTTTTAACTTTTGTTATTTCCCCTTTGTTCAGTGAAGAATTTAAAAAATGAGCAACACCATCATTATCGCTAACTTGTCTTATTGCATCAACTTGGTTTTTCATTAAAGCAATTAATGGGGAAACCACTATAGCTGTACCTTCAGATATTAATGCAGGAAGTTGATAACAAAGAGACTTTCCTCCTCCGGTAGGCATTATTACAAAAGTATTTTTACCATCAAGGAGACTGGTAATAACCATTTCTTGTTCTCCTTTAAAAGAATCAAATCCAAAGTACTTTAATAGAGACGCTTTTAAATCAGTTTTAACAATATTCATTTTACGAATTCTTAGTACTCTAATATAGAGAAATTAAAGCTATTAATTGACGAAGTTTATTTATATTATTTACTTATTTGCTCGAGGGCAATATAGGCCATTAAACCAGATGAAATTGAAAATGCTTTTTCATCAATATCAAATGTGGAAGTGTGCAATCTTTTACTAGTTTTTCCATCACTTGTACCTATTCTGTAAAAGCAGGAAGGAGAGGATTGGCTTATATATGCAAAATCTTCAGAGGTCATTCTTAAATCAAGGTTAATTACATTCTCTTTACCTAAATATTTTTCTGCTGCATTAATTGCGATTTTTGTTATTTGTTCATTATTAACTAAAAAAGGATATCCGACTTTTATATCAAAATCACAAGAACCACCAGCACTTTCACAAATTGAACTTGCAATTTTTTTCATTTTTTCATGTGCTAAGAATCTCCATTTTTCGTCGAACGTTCTAAAAGTCCCTTTTATTTGAACTGTGTCTGGGATAATATTAGTTTCTCCTTGAGCATTTACATAGCCAAAGGATAATACAGAGGGATTGTTTGGTTTGTTGCTTCTACTAACTATTTGTTGAAGATTTGTAATAATTTGAGAAGCCATTAATACAGGATCGTTTAAAAGATGTGGAAGCGCAGCATGACCTCCTTTTCCTTTCACAGTAATATAAATCTCATCTGCCGAAGCCATGTATAATCCAGGTCTAAATCCTACTTTTCCTACTTGTAAATCTGGATATACATGTTGGGCAATACAAGCTTGAGGTTTGTTATTAAGAAGTCCATCTTCTATCATTAATTTTGCACCTCCGGGAAGTTTTTCCTCTCCAGGTTGAAAAACAAATTTTATTGTCCCATTGTAATCTTCTTTAAGCTCATTCAGTATTAAAGCAGTTCCAATTAAGGATGCACTATGAAAGTCATGGCCACAAGCATGCATAACACCTTCATTTTTAGACTTATATTCAACATTATTATCTTCTGTAATTGGCAATGCATCTAGGTCTGCTCGCAATAATATTTCTTTTGTATCAGGATTTTTTCCTTTGATAGTTGCTATTATACCAGTCTCAACATGACCTGTAGTAAATGGTATATCGTGTTTTTTTAGTACTGATTGAATGTATTTAGAAGTTTCATACTCTTGGAAAGAAAGTTCTGGATGAGCATGAAGATGCTTTCGAATATTAATAGCTTCTAAAACATGTTTTTTTGCAATATTTCTTACTTTTTCTATCATTTCATGTAATGCTGAATCCCACTAATAATCATCTTAATAGCTGCATAAAGCATGAAAACTCCAAAGATTAATTGTACAATATGAACAGGTGTATTAAAAGTCAATTTTGACCCAATCCATCCTCCAAAAATGAAAAAAACTGCAATAATTAAAGAATAATACAGTAGTAAGTTTTTATAGTCTACATTGTCAACAAACATATTAAAAGTCCCAGTTTGGTAATAATTGTAAAAGGCTAATATTCCTATAGGAGGCAACATTAATGCAAGCGAGACTCCTTGAGCTTGATATTGATCTAGTTTTAAAAAATATATTAATGCTGGAATTATTATAATACCACCACCAATTCCAATGTACCCACTTGCAATACCAGCTGCAAGACCTATTAGTGATAAGGTAATAAACGTAGTTAAATCCATATTTTTCTTAAAAATCTAAAGATAAAGATAGTTGTTTAATTGAAGGCATTAGAATTTTATCATCAATACCATATCCCCAATCTAATCTTACGTAGTAGCCAAAAATTCTAGATCTAAGTCCAAAACCATAGCTATAAATTATAGGTTCTTTTTGACTTTTAATATTTATAGTATAATTATGTCCATTTATAATTGAACTATTAAATGAATTCTCTATTGAATAAGGGGTTTTACCAGTCCATGCAGATCCAATATCTCCAAAACCAATTACCATGAAATTTTCTAAAAAGTCAGAGCTTAAAGGTTTTTTTGAAAAGTAACTAAATAGCGGAACTCTAAGTTCATTACTTATGGCTATAAATGAATTTCCATTTCTAGCATTTTGGTAAAATCCTCTTACTGGAGAAGCAATTGTTTGGAATTGAAAATTTGTGTTGGGGTCTGGAAGTATGGTGGGGTCAAAATTAGCCCAAAGATAACCATCAACTCCACCCAAGTAGTATAAAAGCCTTTGAGAACCTAAGGATGTACTTGCAGCTATTCTCGAAGCAAATACAATATTTCTATGAATTTTTTGATAATTTCTTAGGTCGAGTCCTAATACAAAAAAGTCGGTATTTGGATTTAATAATTCATTGTAACCTTCTACCCAAGTTTTGAATTTAAAACCATTATTAATATTTAGTGATATAGGTCTTGTAACATCAAACACATATTCTAGAAGACCTCCAAAAAGTATAAAATTATCATTTGGTGTTTTTAATGTTGTTGGAGAATTACTTAATGTAGTTACTTTATCAAATCTTAAATTAGTAGTTAGTCTTAGACTACTAACTTCGCTAAAAGGAAAAGAGAATTGGTGTTTTATGTCATTAACAACAGTTTTTTTTATGATGTCGTCGCTAAATACATCTTCAAATGATTGTCTAGATACTTGGGTTCTTTGATCAACTCTATTTTTCAAGTTTTCATAAATGGCTATTAATCCTATGTTATTTAGTTGAACAGGTCCTTTTAACCCTCCACTTATTTTATAATCTTCGAACACATCTTTTGCTTGAACTAGAGTAAACCCGTCAAAACCTGCATTTTTAAATCCCGAACTGCTATATCTCTGATAAGCTTGATTATTGAAGGTTGGATTAAGTTGCATTATAAATTCACCAATAGTAAAATTTAAGTTGTAGACTTTTTGAGTAGGTAATTTTATATTATGGTCTTTTATAGTTTCAGTTTCATTAAAATCCTTAGATTCTAAAAGTTGTTTTTTTTCGTCCTCAAATCTATAATTATAAATATCGATTTTTTCTTCCTTTTCTAAAGATGCAGTATTATCATCTGAATTCACTTTTTTGGTATTAATATTTTTGAAGTAAGTTTTGGATGACTTATTTTCAAACATAGTGCAGTTTTTTTTGTCTCCTAAGTAAAATTCATAATTGTTATTTCTACGGTACAATAGACTGTAAAGAGAAGTTTTAGAACTAAAATCAATCTCTAAAGAGTTTCTGCTAAAGTGCGATAACTGGTGGGTACTACTTATATAGCGGTAGTGAATCATAGTGTCAATATGACTTATAGTACTGTCTACTATTGTTTGAAAATGATTATAAATTCCATTTTCATCGCTTAAAAAATTATAGTTGTTTTTGGTAGTTGGTTGAGGTTGTATTTCGTTATGGTCTTTAGTATTTGTTAATTGAATAATTTTTTTAGTAGCACTACTTATTTTATATAAATCAAAATTATTTTTAAATAAATTAGAATTTGCATTATCCAAAGGCCTATTAGAACTAAATATTATTTGATTAGATTTTGGCACATATTTAGCATCTAAATCATCGAAAATATCATTAGTTAATTGCGTATAGCTATTGCCTAAGACAGTGTATTCAAAGATGTCAGAATAGCTGTCTTTAACAGCAGACAACACCATTTTAGATCCTTTTTTGTTATAGGAAGAACTCAATACTTTCTCCAACCCTAATAAATATTTTATATTCTTTTTTTTATTTAAAAGATTGTAAAGATTTAAAGTGATGCCACCTTTTTTCTCTTCAAATATCGCCAAAACCTCTCCGCTAGGGTGCCAGTCTAAAATGGGGTAGGATAGGTCGGGAATTCTATTTAGTTTGTAATCTCCTTTGATTATAGTTTGTATTTTATCCTCTTTAATATCTAATATTTTGACTTTATATTGTCCCAAATAATGTTCTGAAAAAGCAATTTTTGACCCGTCAGAACTCATTCTTACTTGTCTTATGGTTCTATTTTTTTTAACTTTTATATTCAATTTATCTTCATTTGGCTCCATACAATTGACCACATCGTTTGAATACTGAATTTTAAAATGATCAAAGAAATCTTGTTGAATCATTTCTGAAGAAACTCCCAAGACATAAATAAAACCACTTTCTACACTTTTACTAACCTTCATCATATACATCAAATTTGGAATCATATTCTTTCCAAAAACAATGTCTATATATCTCCAAAGTCCATGTCCATATAATCTAGATTCAAGATTACTTAGTGATTGAAATCTTTTAGTTTTTTCACTAAGTATTAAGTCTTTTAGTTCAGAATCTAATCTGGAGTTCCAGTCTTGGGAAAGATAATCGACTAAGCCTTCTTTAAACCACGAAGGAAGGTTTATAAATGTTGTATTCTTGACGGTCTGCTTCCAATCAGTTCCATAAAGTATTTTATTAACTAATATTTCTGCAACTCCTCTTTTAATTTGATTTTCAAAATCTACATGATTTCCGTTGAAGTACAAAAATATTTTTTGACCTTCTATATTGGAAGTTCCTCCAATATTTGAAGAAATTTCATTTGTAAGACCTATGTTGCTCTGTCTGAATTTACTTTGGCTATTGTAAACTATAAGATGAATTTTCTCTTCAATTGAAAAATCAATAAATTTTTCTATTTTTTTTTGAAATTCATAGGCTGTCTTTGCTGCAAATTTCGCATGTTCTCGACCGCCTTTAGAAAAATATACTTTTGATCTTTCAAACTCAAAAGATTGCCAAAAAAAAGAGTTGTATTGAACCCTGTTTTGGCCAAATGGGATGTTAGATCCTGTATAATACTGTGAAAAAACAGAATAACTACTAATTATTATTAATATGACTAAAAACTTTTTCAATTTTTCCATTTCAAAGATAGCTAATTTCATGCCATAGTTTAATTTTGAATTTAAAACTTAAAAATGCTTAACGTAAAAAAATTCACTTTCAATCCATTCTCAGAAAATACCTACGTTGTAACAGACCAATTAAATAATTCTGTAATTATAGACCCTGGTTGTTATTATAAAGCAGAACAAAATGAACTAGACAACTATATTTTGAAAAATAAATTAAAATTAAAATCTATTCTTCATACTCATAGTCATTTGGACCATATGTTTGGTACTGCATATCTAGCAGATAAATATGATTTAGATTTATGGATTTGTAAAGAAGATTTAGTAACCTATGAATCTTATGAAAAAGTTTGTGAAGTCTATGGTATCCCAATTACTTTTAGTCCAAACCCAACCCCAAAATTTTTTGATCTAAATCAGTTATTTGAAATTGAAGGAATTAACTTTGAAATATTATTTGTACCAGGACATTCCCCAGGTCACGTAGCATTTTATAATCAAGAGAATAATTTCTTAATTAATGGGGACTGCTTGTTTGACAATAGTATTGGGAGAACCGATCTTCCAGGAGGTAATCACCAACAACTTATTAACTCTATTAAAAATGAAATTTTTCCGTTACCAGACGAGACTTTAGTTTATTGTGGTCATGGTAATGAAACAACAATTAAATCGGAGAAAAGCTCAAATCCTTTCCTTTATTAATTATATATCTTAAAACTAGTTAATTATTAATTTTTTAGTTTTAATATTTCCATTTTGGTTGGCTTTTACGATGTAAATGCCTCTGCTAATATTCTCGATATTAATATTATGATTTTTATTAGAAATAGTACTGTTATAAATTACTTTTCCATTTAGGTCTAATATTTCAATCTCTGTTGTAGCAGTTATATTGGTCATGTAAATTTCAAATGATCCATTATTAGGATTTGGAGAGATATTAAATTCACCAAGATTATTTTCTTTAATATTCACACATGGGTCTACATATGCTACAGCTTCCTGCATATCACTATAGCAGCTAATAGTGGAGATATCCCAGTTATAGAAGAAGAAATAAAAGTCTGTAGAACCATTAGACGCTTGAGTAATAGAAGCTACATTTCCATAATCGTATGGATAGGATGCATTGGTTGTATTTCTATAAAGAGACAAAGTACCTGGACTAATCGCAGAAACATACATTCCATATGCTAGTCCAGCTGGTATGTTAACACCAATTGGCACTTTGTGACCACTAATAGTATTTACAGGTGCAGTTATGGTGTAAGTTCCATTAAAGATAGTACTACCTAAGACACTTTGAATAATAATTCCTACAGTTCCTGTGTCGGATGGATAAATAGTAACAGAGTCAATGGTTAAGTCATTATAGACGTCAAACATAAGTCCTTCAGTAAAGAAGTTATAGTATCCACCACCGCCAAAAGTATTGTTGGCAGCACCCATGTTCCCAGGGGCTAATTCTTGATAGGCAGCAAAATAACTTGTTGTAGTGGTGATAGTATCTGTGGTCATAGTGTCACCAGTTCCAATGAAACCTCCAGCAGCATCAAACCAGTCAAAATCTACACCTGATGGACCTGATGCTGTAAGGGTTGCAGATTGTCCATTTGGATTAAATGCATCTACACAAACTGTGTCATCGGTTACAGTTGGAGCAATAGGAGTGTAATAATTTTGAAAAGTAAGGGTAGATCCGTATGCATCGTTTGCAGTATTGTCATCATTTGGAAGGTTGGTAGTAAAGTCAAAACTATAGGTTCCATCTTGAGTTAAATCCACTGGTAGAGTAAATGTGTATAATAATGAATCACCAGGAAGTAAGGTGTCAAAAATAGTTTCCACAAAAGGAGTTCCGTTAAGAGAATATTGAATGGTAAACCCAGACTGAGGCAAATAACCAAAGTTGAAAATAGTAGCAGTAACTATAGAACTATCTACTTCACATCCTGTAGATGCAGTAGGTAAATTAGCAAGTACAATACCCACATCATTTTGAGGCCCTTCTCTCACCTCGAAATTATCTATTGCAATATCTCCAGTAAATGAACTTCCTACTACTCCAATTACCTTAAAATGCACGATTCCTGAGAAAGCGGCAATTGAAATAACTTCTTCGTTCCATTGATTTCCTTGATCACCTGATTTTGTGAAAATAGTATTATAGCTTAACCCTCCATCATCTGAAATTTCAATAGTCAAATCTGCTGTTGTAAGCCCATACATATGGTGAAATAGTCTAAGTTCAGCTGCTGCTAATGAACTAATATCAATACTTTCAGAATACATTACAGCTTGTTGACCGGCAGTTCTTGGTGAAGAAGTTTCTATATACATATAATTTCCACCACCAGTCATATCATCTGACGGTCCGGTACTAGAAGAACTTGTTCCACTTGCGTCCAATGTCCAATCAAAATCATCGTTTAAATCCTGACTCCAACAAATTGGAAATCCCGAGTCAAAGTCTGTGTAATATGGTGCATTAGTGGACACACAAGGAGTAAGGAATGTTGTTGGGCCAGAAATTATACTAGTGTCTCCTGAGGCACAAATTGCTTGTACATAAAAATTATAAGTAGTACTAGAACTTACTGCTAAATCAACAGTATCATTGGTAACAGCAATAGGTGTAGTGGTAGATATTTGACCTGTGCTAGGAACAAGATAAACCAACCATGAACTATGGTTACTAGACCCAGTCCAGCTTAAATTGACACTGTCAGCACTAACACTATTAACCGCAAGAGTTGTTGGTAACGGACTTGCACATGAAATACAAGAAACAACCTCAATTAAATCAATAGCTACATCGCCAGTAAAGGAAGTTCCACTAGTGTAGTCGAATTCTAGATAAATTTGCTGTCCTACGTAGCTTCCAAGGTTAATTCCTACATTTTGATACGCAGCTGCGTTACTAGTTTGTAGTTGACCTGTGTTGGAAAAGACTGTAGAAAAAGGACCTGTTGGGCTGGTTCCAATTCCTAAATTTAAAGTGCCTATTTCTGCGCCATATGCATGTATCCAAAATGAAAGTTCTGCATCATCTGCTGCAGTTCCTAAATCTATCATTGGAGAAACAATGCTTCCTGAGCTAGGATTAGTACCACTTGTTTCATAATAAAAATAATTGGACCCACTATGGGCACCACTAGGGCCAGTACCTGTTGAACTAGTAGTACCGCTTTTGACATTCCACTGCCCTGCTGTAGTCCCAGTACCGAAATTACCTGTCCAACCTCCTTGAGTTTCTAAATCATCTGTAAATACTATTCCAGGGTTACCCCCAGAAACACAATTCACGCCAATAGGTCCTTGAATAAGAGTATTAATATTTAGCGGACCTGTCCAATAGCTAGAATCGTTGCTAGCACAAATTGCTTGAACATAGAATGAATAAGCACTTGAAGGACTTAACCCAGTTAGAGAATAAGTAGTAGAACTTGTGGAGTCCATTGTCCCAGTACCTAATGCAAAACCTGCATTGCCCCACTGAATGTTCCAAAGAGTTTCGTTGCCCCCTGGTGTCCATGAGAAATCAGCACTTCCACCTGTAATATTAGAAGCTGTTAAATTAGTCGGAGCAACACACGAAGGAATATCTTCATAATAAAAATCATCCATCCATATATAGTCAAATGTGCTATTTAAACCGTGTCTAAAGGCAATATAATTGTCAGTACCACTATAATTATTGAAACTTACTATGATTTGCTCCCAAATGGAGCTGTTAAAAGTACTATTTGTGATAGTAGAGTAGGGAGTAAATGTTGTGGGATCATTAGGGTCCGTTATAGTTCCTACAATTAAGTCTGAGGTATAAGCTGTACTACCTTCATTTTGCAAGAAAAATCTAACTCTTTTGGTAGAGTCTAAATCAGTTATAAATGGACTAACTAAAATTAAATCACCACTGGTAACACTCGAGTTGTAAAATGCTACAGAGTTTGGCGCAGATCTTTGTGGATTAAAATTACTATTGTCAGCTTGAATATCGGACGCTCCTGTAGAAATAACACTCCAGCATTGGTCTAAATTAGGAGCTGCTGTATTATCAAAATTCTGGAAATAAGGAGAACTTATAGGAAGACAATTGGTTAAAACAGAATATGGCCCTGTTAAAAAGCTGGTATCACCTACAGAACATATGCTTTTAACATAAAAGTCATAATAGGTATTAGAACTTAGTCCAGAAAAGGTAACCGTATCGTTATTGACAATTGTAAGGTAATTGGAATCTGGAGCCACACCTGAAGGGGTTAAATAAACCATCCAAATAGAATCACTCCCAAAAGTAGCCCAAGTTAAAGAAGCACTGTCTGTAGTAATGTCAAATGAACTAATATATTGAGGTTGGGGGCAACTAGGTATTGGATTTACTGCAAAATTGTCAATCATAACATCATTGTCTTCAGGATCATCCACACTTCCTTCAGAAGCCCAAATTGCAAATTGAACAATTCCAGTAGTATCTGATGGTAATGCAATTATCTCATGATTTCCGTTAGGTCCTGTAATGTAATTGTTATTGTAGTTAGCTAGTCCATTCCAACTTGCTCCACCGTCCCTAGAAATTAAAACTTCTACTCTGTCATCAGAACCTAGTTGACTAGGACTGGTTTGGTTCCATCCAAAAACTCCAAAGTCAAATTCTATTTGAAAAGGACCACCGCTACTAAAATCATATTGAGGGCTTAATATCCATTCTTGTTTTCCAAGTGTA
>JADHMB010000085.1 GCA_016780365.1 Flavobacteriales bacterium | reverse complement strand
ATGCTAATCTTCACTCTCAAACTGCAATTGATTCTGCTTTAAATATGATGAATGTAGATTCTATCCACGATTCTACTAAAATTTTTAAGCTTTATAGAGCTTCATCCGCTTTTGCTTATAAAAATCCAGATTCAACCAATAAATTATTGGACATTGGTCTGAATTATTTGTTGGAATCGAAACAACTTTTTGAATCTGATAGTAACAAAAGACTAACCAAAGAATTTTTCAGGGGATTTTATTATAATTTAAAAGGTATATGCTTTTATTTATTAAAAAGAGAAAGCGAATGTCTGGAAAATTGGCTCAAAACCGAAAAAATTGCTAGGAGCCAGAACGATACTAGTTTTATTTTAAGAATTAATAATAATATTGCTATTGTATATTCTTCTACTGGAAGAGAGAAAGAAGCACTTAAAATTTTTACAAATAATAAGATGATATACGAAACAAAAAAGGATACAGGGGGCATTATCACTTCTTCAATTAATATATCTACTATTATAAAAAATAAAGATTCTATAATTTTATTATTAAATAATGCATTGAATTTAGCACAAGAATCATCTTCTAATGACCATACTGACTATACCAATATATATGCTAATTTGGCAGGAACATATTTAGATACCAACTCTAAAAAAACATTTAGCCTTAAAAAGGCCAAAGCATGTCTCGACAGCTTAATCCTATATGCTAATGAACAATCCGACGTTGAGTCTAAGATTCTATATTACGGTACTATTTCCGAATACTACACATTAAAAAACCAATACAATTTAGCTTTAAAAAATGCAAAAAAAGGAGCTGAATTAAGTAAGCAAATGACTGGACTTACTGCTCCAGAATTGCTATCAAGACTATATGAAATTCATAAAAAATTAAAAAACTACAAAAAAGCCAATTTGTATTTGGAACAAATGGTAGAAAATAAAGACAGCTTAGAAAAATTAAGTGCCAAGGAAGATGTTGCAAAATATGAATCTGAAAAAGAATTTGAAGTAAAACAGCAATTGGACAGTTTAAAACATTTAGATGAGATTAGGATACAGCAAGCAGAAACCAAAGCCAAAGAAGAAGAAATTAAAACACAAAAGATTATAGAATCAGTACTTTTTCTAGGAATATTACTAGTTATTGGATTTTTAGGATTCGTCTACAAACAACTTAATACTACCAAAAAACAGAAAGTAGTTATCGAGGAAAAGCAACAAGAGATTTCAGATAGTATTAATTATGCCAAAAGAATTCAAGATGCGATGATGACCTCTTCTGTTTATTTGAAAGATACGCTGCCTAAAAGCTTTATTTTTTTCAAGCCAAAAGATGTTGTTTCTGGAGATTTTTATTGGATATACAAAGACCAAGAAGAAAATATTTTTTTTACCGTAGCTGACTGCACTGGCCATGGTGTTCCTGGTGCTTTTATGAGTATGATAGGAACTTCTTTACTGAATGAAATTATTATAGAAAAAGGAATCAAAGACACAGATAAAGTTCTATATGAAATGCGCGCTCAGATTATAAAATCTTTAGGCCAAGAAGAGGAAGGGGCTCAAAAAGATGGAATGGATATTTCTCTTTGTAAGCTCAATATGAAAAATAAAACAGTAGAGTTTTCAGGGGCCCATAATTCTTTAATTCATATTAGTGGAGAAGAATTAAAAACCTATCGTGGGGACCATCAGCCAGTGGGTTTACTATTAGGGGACAAAAAGCCATTTACAAAGCACAAAGTAAAGTTAAAGAAAGACGATATGCTTTATATTTATTCAGATGGCTACCAAGACCAGTTTGGTGGAGAAAGAGGAAAGAAGTATATGGCAGCTAAATTTAAAAATCAGCTTTTAAAAATGAGTAAAGAAACCGAAGACCAACAGCTATCTTTACTAGATCAAGAATTTTCTTCTTGGATTCAAGATTACGAACAAATAGACGATGTTTGTGTTATGGGCGTAAGAATCATTTAACTTTACTAAATTGTATAAAGTATTTTCAAGAATTATTTATTTAATACTAGGCTTAGTATTTGCCATTGTAATTATTATTTACGGGACTATCAGCCTTAGCAAACCCTCTAATGATGGTAAACTAGTAGTTGACGATATATTAGAGAAAGTTTCCATTAAAAAAGACCAATGGGGAATTCCCCATATAGAAGCCAAAAATCAGCACGATGCACTTTTTGCTTATGGATATACTGTTGCCAAAGACCGTTTGTTTCAAATGGATATTCAAAGAAGATTAGCTAGGGGAGAGCTTTCAGAAATTTTAGGTGAGGACTTAATAGAAATTGATAAAATGTTTAGAACTTATTTAATTTCTTATAAAGCAAAGCAATACCTTTCAGACACTTCTAAAATTAGTTCAGATGCACTAAAATATATTGATGCCTATATTCAAGGCGTCAATTATTTTATAAAAACCGGACCTAAAACCATAGAGCATCGCTTAATCAGAGAGGAAGTAAGACCATTTGATAGATTGGATGTAGCTAGTATGACTATTTATATGTCTTTTTCACTAATGGATGGTATTCGTAGAGATATGCTTTTTTCTATGCTGAAAGAGAAAATTTCTAAATCTAATTTGGCAATAATTTTTCCAGATTATGCAGATAATAATTTTTTAACCATTATGGAAGAGCAAATAGATTCTATTCCAAAAAGAAGTTATTCTAATGAAGAGCAAATGAGCGATTCTGCATATGAAAAGTTAATTTCTTATTTTGATTTAACAGAAAAAGTTACTGGTCTTGTTCCCCCATTTCATGGAAGCAATTCGTGGGTTCTTTCTCCCTCTCGTTCATCAAGTGGAAATGCAATTTTAGCCAACGACCCACATATTGGTCTTTCTAAGCCTGATGTGTGGTACGAAGCTCATATTTCTTATCCTGGATATAATAATTATGGTTACTATATACCTACAATTCCTTTTCCGTTAATTGGTCATGACGATTTTAAAGCATGGGGAATGACTATGTTTGAAAATGATGAAGTAGATCTTTACAAGGAAACTTTTAATCCTGAAAATGAAAACCAAGTTTTTTTTGATGGGAAGTGGATAAATTCTCAAGTAATAAAAGAGCAAATAAAAGTTAAAGATAATAGCCCAGAAGATTTAAACATTAGAGTTACTTCCCATGGCCCAATTATAAGTGATTATATCGATGGATATACAGGCTCTCCATTGGCTTTTTCTTGGGTTTTTTACAATTTAGAAAATCCTTTTTTTGACATGCTTTATGAAGTTACAACAGCCAATGATATTATTGATTTTCAATCCTCTGTTTCTAAAGTTACGTCTCCAGGTTTAAACTTTTCCTACGTAGACAAGCAAGGAAATATTGCATGGTGGGCAACTGGTAGATTACCTGTAAGAGATTCAAATATTAATGCAAAGTCTATTTTAGATGGAAGTAATCCAAATCATAACATAAAATCTTATGTTTCTTTTGAGAACAATCCCCAAATGATTAATCCAAAAAGTGGAGTAATTATAACAGCCAATAATTTACCAACAGCCAATGAGATTGAATCCATTCCTAGACTAGATGGCTATTTCAGATCTACAGATCGAGCCCATAGAATATACCAGCTTTTAGCCCAACAAGAAAAATGGTCATCCGAAGAACTAAAAAAAATACAGAATGATGATTTTCTTTTTTCTGGATTAAGAATCAATAAAGAAATAATTACTGCCTTGAAGCCCCTTGCTAGTCAATTTTCAAGTTCTGAAAGTAAAGCATATGAGTTCTTAGAACAATGGGATGGATACATGCCAGTTGACTCAAAAGGAGCAAGCATTTTTCAATTAACAATTTATCACGTTTTAAAGGCTGCTTTAGAACCTACTTTGGGAAAAGATTATTTTAGGATTTATATGAATAATTTAGACCATTGGGATTTTTTTAAAAATTTTATCTTTAAGAAAATAGTTCCTTTCCAAGGGGATTCTTTTCAAATTAATGAGAAATTAAGTAATGAACTCATCTATAATGGTTTTGTAAATGCTGTAGATGAAATTATCTATAAATTGGGAGAAGATATTAATAATTGGGATTGGGGAAATATTCATACTATTACCTACGAGCATCCATTGGGGAAGGTAAGTCCATTGGATTATATATTTAATCTTGGTCCATTTCCAATTCCAGGGGCAAACAATGTAATTAATAAATCTATGTCCACTCCAGGAAATCACGATTACAAAGTAACTTCTTTACCATCTACAAGAAGATTAATTGACATTGGCAGTCCGGAAAATTCTTATTCAATTGTGCCAAGTGGTAATTCAGGAAATTTTTGGAGCGATCATTATGACGATCAACTAAATCTTTTTCTTAACGGTAAGTATAGAAAAATAAACTTTTCTAAAGGACAAATTAATAGCAACTTAAGTCATGAATTACTATTGACACCAAACTAATTTTATTGAATTTATTTTATAATTAATTTTTTAGTGGTCACAAAATGATTGGTCAGATTCTCGACTTTGGCTATATATACTCCTTTGGAAATTTGACTCAGGTTAATTTTTAACTCACTAGAACTATTTATCTGATTATTATAAAATATTTCTCCTTGTGGATTAAATATTTTTAGATGGTATTTTTTAATTGAACTCTTAAAACTGAATTCACCGTTAGAGGGATTTGGGTAAAGGATTATATCATCTTTCAAAATATCATTTGTAAAAGCTGGAACATCTGTAATTTTTGAAATACCACTACTTGTGGTTACCCAAACTTGATCTTGATTGTCTATAATTAAATCTGTTATAACAGGTCCTATTAAGCCATCACTGGCATTAAAATCTACCCAACTGTAACCATTGTACATCGCCACACCTCCATCTAATAAGTAATCTATATAAATCCCCACCCATAATAAGTTTCTAGAATCAAATGCTAAACCCATTACCGGATTCAAAGTGTCTGGAGGTGGTAGTAAATACATCTGGGTATAGTTATTATTTAAAAGATTTTGATTGTTAAATACAGAAAGTCCAGAAGAAGTTCCAACCCACTTTTTATTTTGATTGTCAATAGCTATTGAGTTTACAATATTGTTTAGTAGCCCATCATTAGAATTGTAAACAGTAAAATTATTACCATTAAATTGTATTAATCCTCCAAAACCTGATCCCATCCATACGTCTTGGTTGCTGTCAAAAGATATGTATTGAATTCCACCAAAAGGTATGCCATCTGACATATTATAAGATGTGAAGTTAACTCCGTCAAAAATGGTCAATCCATCGTATTCTCCAATCCAAATTCTACCGTCTGAAGACTCTGTAATATATTTTACTCTATTATCTCCAAGACCATCCGTTGTAGTATAACTAGTCCATGTAGAATTAGAATATTTACAAATACCAAAATCTGTTCCAACCCATAAATCTCCGTTAGACATTGTTTTAATAGCTGTTATGGTGTTGCTTATTAATGCTGTATCGGTGGTGGTTGTAATATTGGTCCAGTTAACTCCATCAAATTTGGATATACCATTTTGAGTTCCAAACCATATAACTCCACTCCCTTGGCTAGTTGCACAAAGTACATTATTGTCAACTAATCCATCGGCAGTTGTATAATTGGTAAAAGTTTGTCCTAAAGAATTTAAAAATGAGAATATAAGCAGTAAAAAAGTTAAATTTTTCATTTTAGTTTTTAATAATTTTTTGAATGGAAATATTTTGAGAATTCTTTAAAAGAACTAAATACATTCCATTTTTTAAGGTGGAGGTGTTCAGTACAATTTCATTTTTACCAGATTCTATCATTTTCTCTTTTATTATTTTGCCATGGATGTCGTAAATAAAAACATTTGTTTTCTTCTTATTATCTAAAAAAATATTTAACCTATTTTGGAAAGGATTTGGATA
>JADHMB010000021.1 GCA_016780365.1 Flavobacteriales bacterium | reverse complement strand
AAAAACTAGACTTAATTTAGCTTTAAACCGTATTTTTTGGATTTCCTTAAATTTCAAAAAACATATAAAAACAAGCAAAAAACTCTATATTTTGTCGATAATTGTTAAAAAAAGCACTAAAAACCTCTTTTTTTGCAGTTTTATTAAACTTTCAAACATTAAAAATAAATTTTCATCTTCTAATTATAATTTCTATATCTACTTGTTTTAGCTTAACTTTGGTTATCGTTATTCACGTAATGATGTTTAAGTTGAAAGGGTATGTTTGGTATGGTTGCCTCTCATATCCTTTTTTCTTTATTGTTTTTTCTCCAAACAATATTTTCAATTATAAAAGTTATGGAATTTAAAAGATTTAAAAGAAAGGGACTTATTTTCAACAACAATAGCATTGGTCTTGGTCTAGAGCTAAGAATTGGAAAGAAAATAAAGGTATTTAGAATAGAGAGATTAACTAAAGAAGATAAAACATTTGATTTTTTAATTTACGATGGCCCTAATACCATTGATGGATCGTTAAAAAAACAAATTGTTGAATTTTTAGAAAAAAGAGATGCTGATTGTTCATTTTTTGATGGAGAGCCTAAGGTTTGGGAAAAAATAAAAGGATAACATTTTGTTTTCAATAAATTATAGTTTCTATAAACAGGCTACAAACTGTTTCACCATTTCTTCAAAAGGTTATTCATTAGTTTAGCTAAATTGCTCGTATTGTTAACGTTAGCTAAACAAGAACTGTAGTCCAGCCTTAAAATCGATAAGGTTGCATGGAATGAAGGAAACTCTAAAAAAGAAAAAAACTATTACGGTCGTAAAAACTCCAACAGTGGTTAATAGACAAGCTTTCTATTCAAGATCATTAGCTACTAGTAATGTTCACTTGTGGTTGTGTATTTAATAATTAAATCACAATAATTTCATTTCCTAATTATATTCTAACTAATTATTTTGTTATCATCATTTATAGTCTTTATTTAGATATTTTATATTACCATTTCAAATGAACCATTTTACTATAGATTGGACTTGGAAAGCTTTAGATTTAAAAATCTGCTTGCCTATTTTACTAACACTAGTTTTTTTTTCTATCTATTGGTTTACTTCTAAGTCTGAGAAAATAAAGAGAATATTTTATAATAAGTATGATTTTGATCAAGCATCTTTAAAACATATTTTCTTCACCAAATATTTTGGTTTTTTTTTCATGGGAATATTCCCAACAATTATCTGCCTAATTTTTTTACCAGAAATAACATTAGCAGATCTTGGATTGACTTTAATTTACGAAACATCTCTATTTTCTCTATTTTGGATCTTTGTTTTATCAGCAATTATAGTTCCTCTGACTTATTTATCTGCTCAGAAGCCAAAAAATCTGGTTAATTATCCTCAAATAAGAGCCAAAGTTTGGTCCAAAAAAATGCTTTTTATTAATGCTTTAGGATGGTTTTTATATCTTTTTGGATATGAATTTTTGTTCAGAGGAGTATTATTAATTCCGCTAATAGAACCTCTTGGGATGTGGCCAGCAGTAGCTATAAATATTGCTCTCTATTCAGCAACACATATTCCAAAAGGCTTGGATGAAACTATTGGAGCAATCCCTTTAGGATTTGTTTTATGTTTATTAACCATAAGCTCTGGAACCATTTGGATAGCATTTATTGTTCACCTTGTTATTGCTTGGACCAATACATTTACTGCTTTAAAATTTCATCCAGACATGCAACTTCAAAAGTAATGAATAGTCTAGATGGAAAAGTTGCAATAGTTACGGGTTCTAGTAGAGGAATAGGGAAGGCCATTGCTATTGAATTGGCCAAAAAAGGGGTTTCCATTGTTTTAAATGGAAGAAACTCGTCAAGGTTAGAACAAGCCACTAAAGAGCTTAAAAAAATTCACAACAACGTCATTTCTGTTTGTTGTGATGTTTCTATTGCTGATCAATCCAAAGATATGGTCAGTCAAGCCCTGAAGATGTTTGGTAAATTGGATATTTTGATTAATAATGTTGGTGTTTCTATGAGAGGAAATGTTGCAGATTTAAATCCAGAGGTTTATAAAACCGTATTTGAAAGCAATGTCTTAGGTGCTATTAACCCTACAATTCCAGCTTTAAAAGAACTTAGAAAAACTCAAGGAAGTCTAGTATTTATTTCTAGTCTTGCAGGGATTAGAGGATTGCCCTATTTATCTGCTTACAGTTCTTCAAAAATGGCATTAAGAGCTATTGCCGAATCTATCAGAATTGAAGAAAAGCAGAATAATATTCATGTTGGTTTAATTCTAGTTGGTATTACTCAAATTGAACACAATAAGGAAACTATTTCATCAGATGGAACTAAAATAGTTCTAAAAAATAGAGATTCTTCCAAAGTTGATTCCACTCAAAGAGTAGCTGAAAAAGTAATTAACAATATTCAAAAAAGAAAATTTATTACCACTCTTACACCTATTGGAAAATTAAATAAGTTTCTTCAAGCAAGATTTCCCATGTTGGTAGAAAAAATAATTTTAAGCAACTTGGATAAATTCAAAGATAAAAGTGAGTAAAGGTGCTTGTAGGAAAAGATTTTGATAAAATAGAAATTTCTTTATTTGGCTTTGAACTAGTAGAACCCAATGCATTTATCGGCGATAGTATTATACTAATAGTAGCATTATTACTAGCTTCAAAAACCAAAAAAATTAGCAATTCTTCAGATTTTTTTAAAAATTGGAGATATTTCTATTTACTATTTGGATTTGATATGTTTCTTGGTGGAATTGGTCATCTAATGTTCAAATATTGGAGCTTTAATGGCAAATATTTACCTTGGATATTAGGAATTTTCTGTGTTTTCTTTGTGGAAAGAGCAATGCTAAGCTTGTTAAAGTCTAGCTCAAAAATAATTTGGAAGAATTTGAGCGTCTTTAAATTAATTCTCGCATTAATTTTAGAACTCGGTGTTTTTTACGCTATTGATATGTCTAAAGATCATTCAATTGGTCTGAGAATAACAGCTATAAATTCAGCAATTGGATTTATTTTTTCTCTTGTTGTACTGGGAAATAAATATAGAAAAGAAATAGATAAAAACTTTATTTACATGATTTACGGAGTTTTGCTTTTAATCCCCTCAGGGTTATTTATCAGTTTTAAAATTAATATCCACCCTTGGTTTGACAAAAATGACTTTGGCCATTTATTGCTTATTGTAGCAATGTTTCTTTATTTTAAATCAATTAAATCCTACAGTAAAATCGTGGTGAACAAACAATCGTGATATTATTAATCACTAATAATTCAACTTTATATTGGAATAGTATTTGTTAATTTAATGAATCATTTTATTTTAGTAATATGAAATCTATTTACTTGTTTATAGTATTTGTTTTATTGTTGACTTTTAACAGCTTTGGCCAGCAGCGTTACCCAGAAAAAGAAGTTACCATGGACCACGACACTATGTTTCTTAAAAAAGACATGCACAAGATATCTGGAATAGTTTATAATGAACACGGAGAATTAGGCGTTTTTAAAGATGGGCTTAGGGAGGGCATACATAAAGAATGGTTTAGAAGTGGCAATCTTAAAGACGAAATATCTTATAGCAATGGCTTAAAAGACGGAGAGTTTAGATATTGGGATGACAAAGGACAATTGTTAAAAGAAGGGCACTATATTAAAAATAATCTTGACGGACTTATTAAAGAGTGGTACCACAATGGGAATATCAAACTAGAAGTCAATTATAAAAATGGTGCTATGCATGGATTAAGAACAGAATGGTACAAAAGTGGCCATAAATGGTCCGAACAAATAATGGAAAATGGGTATGTTGTTTCAGGAAAGCACTTTTATAACGATGGCACTGAAATCACCCATGGAAATTTCATCAAACATTGACTTGGACCATACGTACGCTAAAGATTTGTGGTTGGTCGAGTTTATTAATGGGTTTTATATTCTTTATTAACCCTTATTTGTATGCAGAACTAGAGGGTGCAAACTTTGAGAACATAGCTTGGCTTAGAAATTTAGGAGCTGCACTTATTTCTGTAAATGGAATCGGTGCTCTACTAGCTTCCTCAAATCCTATTAAAGAGAAAAAGCTATACGACGTAGTTCTTCTTGCTTCATGTCTCGAGACAATTGCCTTATCTTGGTCTACCTATAGCTGGGAATTTTCAGCGACTGTCCCATGGTTAATTGTAGTTCCGCTTTTGATGGCATCTCTTGTGAGTATTTTACTTTTAATATTTAGACCATAAATGAATATTATCAACCTAATTCTAGCGGGATTTTTCCTGCTTTTTTTTGCAATTATAATGAATGCCATCATTCAATTTTTTTCTATTATGACTTGGTACGATTTGTTAATGAAACTCCAAAAAAAAACATGGCCCAAAAAAATGAAAATAATTGATTTTTTATGGCTTTTTTTAGGATACCCTTTCTTCTTAGGATTAATAGTCTATTATACAGCACATTTTTTCTTCATTTAATTTTAATAATTGTTTGTTGGATTTTTGTAGATTTATGAAAATTACCAAAATGAAAAAAATATTAGCTCTCTTAATCTTACTTCCTTCTTTTCTAATGGCGCAGGAAAAACTTACTTACAGTGATATTATTAAAATTAAAAATCAAGATTTATTTTTAAAAACAGTTATTGAAAAAGGTTATTCTGAAGGCAATTCTACATCAGAAAAACTTTATTATGGTAAAGGGTTATCCAAAGACAAAATGGAAGCAACCGACTGGGCAGAGTTTACAACTCTTACTGGTGAATTCTATTTTGAGCAAAGTAATTTAGAATATTCTAGAAAAAGAGCCAAAGGGAAACCATGTTATTACGATCAGATTGTTTCTGAAATAAAAAGCACTTGCGAATACAATAAAATAATGAAACACTCTTCTTCAGAAAATGGTTCTGTAAACTTCACTACTTATAAATGTCCTGGAGCCAAATATAAAGGCTATTTGGGGTTTGCTCAGATTGATGGGAATGGAGTAGTTCAACTATTTCCAAAATAGGAATCAACTATTTTTTCTATTAGAAGCTGTTAGTCAATATCCTATTTTGAAAGTTGTAGGTTAAGAAACTTTTCCATTGCTCTGTAGAATTCAAATCTATTTTCTTCGTTTCTAAAGCCATGTCCTTCATCTTTTTTTACAAGATATTCAACATCTATGCCTTTTTCCTTCATAGCTTTTACCATCTGATCGGATTCATCTACGTTTACCCTTGGATCGTTGGCTCCCTGAGCAATAAAAAGTGGAGCTTTAATTTTATCTACATGAAAAACTGGAGAAACTTCTCTTAGCATGGCGCTATCTTTTTCTACGTCACCAACCATTTCATACATCATCTCCAGCATTGGTTCCCAGTAAGGAGGAATGGTTTTCATAAAAGTAAACATGTTTGAAACACCAACATAGTCTACCCCAGCGGCATACATTTTTGGTTCTTTTACCAGCCCCATCAAAGTAGCATAACCACCATAACTGCCACCATAAATAGCAATTCTAGTACTATCTGCTATTCCTTTGTCAATTAACCACTGTGTACCATCTGTAATATCGTCTTGCATTTCTCTTCCCCATTTTTTGAAAGAAGCTTCAAAGAACTTACGACCATAACCTGTAGAACCCCTAAAGTTCATTTGTAAAACAGCATAGCCTCTGTTGGCCAAAAACTGAATCTCAGGGTTAAAACCCCAACTGTCTCTTGCCCAGGGGCCACCATGAGGATTAATTACAACAGGTAAATTTTTAGCATTTTCCATATTGTAGCCTTTTGGCAAAGTTAAATAACCGTTTATTTTTAATCCATCTCTTGATTGGTAAGCTATTGGCAATTGGTTGGACATCTCATTTTCATCAATCCACGGGCTAACAGCCACAATCTTTTCCATTTTATCATCTTCAGAATTATAGATATAATATGCTCCTAAAGATTTATCACTATAGGTTCTTAAAATAAGTATATTTTCGTCCTTATTAACGCCTGTAATTCCTATTTCATATCCTGCAAGCTGCTTTTGAATTTTTTCAAATGTTGCTTTCGAAGTAGAATCAAAATAATGTCTTTCACTTTTCCAACTCTCAAAGTAAGCAGCAGTAATTACCTTTCTTTTTCTTGAATACCCAACTCCATTAACATCATAATCGTCATTAGCATAAAGCACTTTTACTTCTTTAGCAGTAATGGGATCAAATTCAACTATTGCATATTTATCTCTTCCTAAATTAGAAGAGCCAATGATATTTTTATTGTCAAAAGTAAAAAACTGAGGATTAAAACCTTCCTTAAAATTGGTAGTAATAATTGTTTTGAATTCATCCTCTTCGCTTTCTCTATAAAGAATGCTTTGATTCACTCCATCCACAATTGCAGTAGCTATTCTTAGTTTTCCATCATGGTCAAACATCCACCCTTGAATATTTCCTGGATTTTCTGCTAGCATGGATATTTCACCAGTTTTAAGGTTTAGTCTATATGGGTCGAAAACTTGTTTGTTTCGCTTATTAAGGCCAATTACTACAAAATCTTTTTGATCTGGAAGATCGTCAATAATTTGAGCTCTTACTCCGTCAAAATCTGTAAAACCAATAGGATTAGAGCCATCAATATTTACACCAAATAAATGAAAATTTTCATCACCCCCTTCATCCTTTAAAAAGACAATTTGTTCGTTATTGGGCCAAAAATACCCTGCAATATCTCTAGCTTCTTCAAAAGTTAACTGAGTTGCAGAAGAATCACCAATTTTTTGAATGAATATATTCATTCTGTTTTTGTAAGGAGCCATGAAAGAATAAAAGCTTCCGTCAGGAGATATCTGATAACTAGATTTTTCTGGATTTTTGAAAAAATTTTCCAAAGGAATTTGCTTGGCGATCACCATTTCATTTGTTTTTTGTTTAGCATTCTCATTAACACATGAGAAAAGACTAAAAGTAAGTATTATTAAAGAAAATATATTGGATAATTTGTTCATAATTATAGGATTAAATTAAGCATGTAAACTAAAAATTTTCGCAATATATAAATTCAATATGAATTTTTTCACTTCTTAATTCTTAAGAAAAAATATACCAAAAGAACAAATAATATAAATTTCTATTTTGAAGTTTCAACCCTTTCTATTAGAGATATTTAAAAGTCATTTTTTTGTTTGAATTTAAAAATTTAACAATTTCATACTTTTTTCCTGAAATGTCAATCGCATTTATAATTTTAATGATTACTCCATTTAGGCTTCTTCCATCTTTTAAGTGAAGAATAATTTCTTTTCCAATTAAAGTAGATAATTGATCAATTTCAATAAAGTTATTTTCTAGTTCTTTTACAACATTAGAAATTTTCTTTGGCACATCATACTCCAGATTCTTTAAACTAGAGTTAGTTTTCTTTTCTTTCTTTAAAGAATAAGGAAATGTTTGAAAACTATTTATTTCTGAATTCTTTAAGTAAAGAACTCTGTCTCTTTTACTTTTAAAAAAATAACCATCTGAACCAATTTTTTCAATCGTGCCATGATACACACTATTATAAATTGTTTTAAAATATATAGAATCTCCTATTTTTTGCCCAAAATTCACACTAGGAAATAAGACTAGCAACAAGATTAATTTATTCAAAAATTAATCTTTTTTAGCTATGTTAAATCCCATTGATAGTCCAATATACCCACCATCTTTACCACTTGAATAAAAAAGATTTACAGGAATATTTAAATAACCAGAGTGAAAAGTTCTTCCAACAGCCCAAACCCAACCAGTTTTTAAACGGGTAGTTCCTCTAGCGTCAGTTCTATCTTTGGATGGATAAGGATTTTGTCCTGGACCATTCCAATCTGAAGCAAGTCTCCAATCTTCTACTACATCATAATCATTGCCACCTAATGTATCACCAATATAGTATCCTTTAGCCATTTTAGTTAATCTAAATGTTGGCCCAAAACCAAACTCCCAACCATTTTTAGAACTTCTGAATCCATTTAATAATGCAAAAGAGGGACTAAACATTTCTTTTTCAATTCCATTGATAAAAATCATACCCTCAACTAATGCTTGAAAATCTCCAGCACTTAAATAGGAGCCTTCAAATTGGTAGCCAAGTTGTGACATTACAACTGGATTTTTATGCCCCCATCCACCGTTAATTTCAGCCGCTGAAAGTATTTTCCCAGTATTGCCAATTACATAGGAAAGCCCCATTCTAGGACCATTATTTTTTATATAAGTTGTTGGAGTTTCTGGTGGTTGGTTAAAATATACGAGAGTACTCAATATCTCTTTATTATTCTCAATTCCCAGGGCCTTGTTAACTACAATTTTTACCATGCTCTGAATCTCTGCATCAAGATTTATAAACTCCTCTATGGCAACTTTGTCATAGCTTTCAGAATCTACATCTAGGATTTTTACAGTAACAACTATTTTTTTTCCTAAGTTCTCTATAGATCCAGTTATTACTTTGTCAACTCCTGCACTTTTCCCAACTCTCAACAAACACTTTTTCCCATAACAATCGGATACATCAATTTCATTTTCTTCTAAAATCTCAATCATATCTAATTTATCTATGACATTGAATTGTTCTGTTTTTGTCATTTCAATCTAAGAACGCTCTCAGCCATTTCAGGGCTTATCTTTGCGCTTTGAGTATACACGCTTAAAACTGCAGCAGACTGGGATTGGGCATTGAAACTTAACGATGATATACTAAAAAATATAAGAGTTAGGTAATTGAATAAGTTCTTCATGATTTTTAATTTTTAACCAAATCTAAAAATAAATAAAAATTATTAAGGTTATAAAAAGTAAAATTAAAGACATTTTAAATAGGAATTTATATTTTTAAAACACTGAAAATCAGCACTTTTTGAGTTTAAAAAAGTATAATAAATTAATTTTTTTGCATGGATTTATAGCTTCGTAAAATGGCTATTTGAAGCAAGCTATAGGGCAGCACTTTTAAAAATCTTAAAGACATTCTATTTTTCCAACCTGGAATAATTACTGGCCTTCCTTTCAAAGTGTTTCTCACAGCTTTTCTGGCTACTTTATGGGCCTCAGTCACAGAAACACGTGCCATAAAACCTCCTTTTTGAATTTGATTTTTTACAACATCATTTGTAGGGGTTGCCCCTGGCTGTAATAGACTTACACTAATTCCAAAACTCTCTAACTCAACTCTTAAAGCTTCTGTGAAATACTTGACATATACTTTTGAAGCAGCATAAACAGATTTGTAAGGACATGGAAAATTAGCTATCATACTAGCGTTATTCAAAATAAAAGATGGAGAATTTTTCTTCAATTCTGGAATAAAATAGTGGGTCATTCTAGTAGTAGCTTTGATGTTGAGATCTATCATTTTCTCTACGTATGCTAAGGTATATTCCTCAAATGCTCCAAAACCTCCAAAGCCAGCATTATTAATTAAAAAATCAATTGAATAATTTTTTTTCTTCACCCAGTTGTGAATTTCTTCAGCACTTTTATCCTTTGTCAAATCAATTTCATAAAAGTCAGTTTGAACATTAAATTTATCAGCAATATTTTCTGATAAAACTTTTAAATTTTCTTTTGGCAAAGAAATTAGTAAAATATTTCTGCCCAAACTGGCACATTCTCTAGCCATCTCTAGACCCATTCCTTGACTTGCACCAGTAATAAGAGTGTATTTCATATTTAAAGTTGTCCTCTAATGTATATAACATTATTTATTTTTGTAACATTATGTAGAAATTATTAATTATTTAATACTATTTAATTGGATTTAATAAAAGAGATATCAAGTACATTCTCCAAAAAAACACAGAGAAATTTTATTAAATTTTTTTCTAGAAAAAGACCATCAAGCTTTAGAAAAGACGTCACACTTTTTGAAGAACTAAACAATCACTACAAATCAAACAGTTATAAAAAATTAAGCCATAAAGGAGATCCAAATTACCATGCAATTAGAAAAAGAATTACTAAGGAGCTTATTAATTTTTTGATTTTAGAAAATTCTGAAGACAAATCAAAATCTCCATCCCGAGACAAAATTCTAATATTAGCAAAATACTTCATAGATTTTAAAAAGTATTCCGAAGCTTGGTCTGTACTTTCTAAAGAGGAAAAAAAGTCTAATAATTCCAACGACTTTTTATTGAGCTTAAAAATCCAAAGACTTAAATTAAAAATACTGCCCTACTATCCTCAAGGAGATTTTAAAGTAATCAAAAAAAACATATTACAGCTTCAGAAAAAACAAGCAGAGGTAGATGAATTTCAACTTTACTTTATTCAAATGAAAAATCTACTAATAGAAAAAATTAAAAATGGAGATGTTAATTTTTCTAATAAAGACTTTAAAAATAGTTTTAACGGCTTACAAAACTTAAATATAAATAAGAATCATCCTGAAATTCATTTAAAAAATATTGAAATAATTAGAGTTCAATATGCAATAGAGAAAAACTACAACGATTTGGTAATTATACTTGAGAATTATTATAAAAATTTAAAAATAAAAATTCTGGGGGACGAATGTTTAAATTGCCAAGCAAATATTGAGTATATAATGTCTTATACCTATTTAGAGGTTAGAGATTTTGTGAAATCAAAAAAACACCTACATAATTTAAAATCATTAATGGATAAAGAAGATAAAATATTTTATTCTTATTTGGGAAGGTTTATTGGTATTGACAGCTTTGTAAAAGTATTTGATAACCAAATTATAGAGGGTCTGGAATCTATCACAAATTCTTTAGAGAATCACCATTCTGCTTTAAATCTACGGGAAGAACTAAATTTAGTATTGAACCTATCAGCTCTTTTATTGGTAAATCAAGATGTTAAGACAGCCAATAAGGTAATTAATCAATTGAATAAATCAGATATTTATTATCAAGAAAATATGGGGAGAGAGTGGTTGCTGAGAAAAGAAATGATAAGAACGCTGATTTTTATAGATCTTACCCATATTGATTTGGCGGAGAAAAACATATTATCTATAAAAAGTAAATATTTAGATCTATTTGCTACCAAGCAATATAAAATGGTAGTTCCCTTTCTTAAAGCTTTAGAGAAGTTTATAAATGAGCCTGAAAATGCAGACTTAGGTGAACTAAATAGTATAGAAGAATTATCCAACTTTAAGAAGGAAAAAGTTTTTCGCGACCCAAGATTAATTATGTTTTATTCTTGGCTAAAGTCTAAATACACCAAAAAGAATACTTACAAAATACTTCTCAATGAATACCATTCATTGAATTAATTAATAGTATTCGTAGTATATTTTATTTCCGTTATTATCCTCTAGACCCATACTGTTAATTTTCAACTTTTTAATAGTTTTTAATTCAGTAGTATTAAGTCCTAATACATCATAGGAATAAGTTATTTGCGTTTTATCGTCTGAAAATTCCCAAGTACCTGAAACTGCATCAATTCCAATAAAACTCATTAAATCTTTATTGTAAAATTGTATGCTACCATCTTTTACAAATTCAATATAACTTCCATCGCTGTCAATATTGGTAATTACTCCAGTAGATCCGTCAACAGATTGAATTGGTCTCCATTTTTGACACATTCTTGCGCTTTTAGATAAGAAAGTGAACCCCGGACCTTCTTCATATTTTCCACAGGAATAGATAGATAAAATAAGTATAGATAGTAACGTGTATTTTAAAGTTTTCATTGATTTTTTATTTTTATTTTTTCAAATATAAAATTTATTGCATATAAATAATTATTCAATTGAATTTAATGCCTTTTAAAAATAAATGTTAATTGCTCAATAAGAATTATACATTTGCAACTTATTTAAAACTATGAATATTAGAAACATAGCCATCATTGCTCACGTTGACCACGGTAAAACTACTTTAGTAGATAAAATGATTTACGCCTGTAAAGCAATTGATGAAAGAAAAGAACAAAAAGAATTAATTCTAGATAATAACGATCTAGAGAAAGAAAGAGGAATAACTATTCTTTCAAAAAATGTTTCTGTTCAGTACAAAGAACATAAAATTAATATTATTGACACTCCTGGACACGCTGATTTTGGAGGAGAAGTTGAAAGAGTATTAAATATGGCAGATGGGGTTTTATTATTGGTAGATGCTTTTGAAGGTCCAATGCCCCAAACAAGGTTTGTTTTACAAAAAGCTATTGAGTTGGGTTTAAAGCCCTTAGTTGTAATTAACAAAGTAGATAAAGAGAACTGTAGACCAGACGAGGTACAAGAAAAAGTTTTTGACTTAATGTTTAATTTGGATGCTAGTGAAGATCAGTTAGATTTTCCTACCATTTATGGATCTGCAAAGCTTGGATGGATGGATTCTGATTATAAGACTCCAAATGACAATATTTTCCCTTTACTAGATGCTGTAATTGATTTTATCCCACCTCCAAAAGTAGAGGAAGGAAATACCCAGTTACTAATAACATCTCTTGACTTTTCTACATTTATAGGAAGAATTGCAATAGGAAGATTACAAAGAGGAGCGCTAAAGCAAAATCAACAAATTTCTTTAGTTAAAAGAGATGGAGAGATTAAAAAATGTAGAATTAAAGAGCTCTACCTATTTGAAGGATTAGGTAAATCAAAAGTAGAGGAAGTAAAAGCAGGAGATTTATGCGCCATTGTAGGTTTAGAAGGTTTTGAAATTGGAGATACAGTTGCAGACATAGAATCCCCAGAGGCTTTACCAACCATAAAAATTGACGAACCTACCATGTCTATGTTATTTACCATCAACGACTCTCCATTTTTTGGACAGGAAGGTAAATTCGTTACTTCTAGACATTTAAAGGACAGGTTGGAAAAAGAATTGGAAAGAAATTTGGCTTTAAAGTTAGAATCTACCGACTCTTCAGATTCTTTCAATGTTTTTGGAAGAGGAGTTCTTCATTTATCTGTTTTAATTGAAACCATGAGAAGAGAAGGTTACGAACTGCAAGTTGGTCAGCCACAAGTAATCATTAAAGAGATAGATGGAATAAAATGCGAACCAATTGAGGAACTTACCATAGACTTGCCGGAAAGCCATTCTGGAAAAGCAATTGAGGTTGTTGCAATTAAAAAAGGAGAGATGCTAAGTATGGTTCCAAAAGGAGATAGAATGTTATTGGAATTCAACATCCCATCAAGAGGAATAATAGGATTAAGAAATTATTTACTTACAGTTACTGCTGGGGAGGCAATAATGTCTCACAGGTTTATTGAATTTCAGCCTTATAAAGGAGATATTCCACAACGACAAAATGGCTCCTTAATCTCTATGGAAAAAGGGAAATCAATTCCTTTTAGTTTAAATAACCTACAAGAAAGAGGTAAGTTTTTTGTTGACCCAAATGAAGATATTTATGAAGGCCAGGTTATTGGGGAAAATTCAAGAGGGAACGATTTGGTAGTAAATATTACCAAAACTAAAAAGATGTCTAATATGAGATCTTCTGGAGCAGATGACAAAGTAAAAATTGCACCTGCAATAAGGTTTTCTCTAGAAGAAGCTCTAGAGTATATTCAATCTGACGAATATGTCGAGGTAACCCCATCTAAAATAAGACTTAGAAAAGTTTTCTTGAAAGAACATGAAAGAAAAAGAGCACAAAAGTAATTCTACATTTTTTCAATCACTTAAATATTCTCCTTATAACTCTAAAGTTCTATCGTAATTAACTACTTTTATAGAAGCTAATTACAAATGAAAAATCTTTTATCTATTTTTTTATTTTCACTCTCTTTTGCAGTGATTTCACAACAAACTCCCAAAATTTTGGTAAGTGTTGTGGTAGATCAAATGAAATACGAGTTCGTAGATAGGTTTTGGGAAGATTTTGGGGAAAATGGTTTTAAAAAGCTAGTCAACGAAGGGGTTTTTTGTAGAAACACTCATTACAATTACATTCCAACATATACTGGACCAGGCCATGCGAGTATTTATACAGGAACCACTCCTTCAGTCCATGGAATTATTGGAAATAATTGGTACAAAAGAGACGATTTTAGTCCTGTATATTGTGCGGGAGATTGGAAATCTCAAACAGTATGTCTATGTAAAAAACCACATGGAAAATCAAATCCAGGTAATGGACAAATGTCTCCAGATGCATTATTGTGTAATACTGTTGGCGACCAATTAAAATTAAAAGATTCAATATCTAAAGTTTTTGGGGTTTCTATTAAAGATAGAGGAGCAATTCTTTCCACAGGAGCGCTTTCTGATGGTGCTTATTGGTTGAATAGCGAGTCGCAATGGATAACAAGTAGTTTCTACAGAAAAAATATTCCTAAATGGATGGTAGATTTTCATGAAAATCATCCAATTTCGTCTTACTTAAATGGCAAATGGGAAGGCAAAACATTCAGCTATGATTTAAACAAAAAATATTTAGAATTAGGACCATCTTACATAAAATCTGTTCCTATGGGCAACGATTATACTTTTGATTTTCTCAAAGAGCTTTTTGTCAATGAGAAATTGGGACAGGATAACCATACGGACTTTTTGGTTCTTGCTTTTTCCTCCACCGACTATGTTGGTCATAAGTTTGGACCAGACTCTGAACAGGTTAAAAACACTTACCAAAAATTAGACAAAAACATAGCGGATTTAATACAATTTTTAGATCAAAGAGTTGGCAAAGAGAATTATGTTTTGTCTTTAACATCTGATCATGGTGCAACATCTTCGATAGAAGAGGTAGAAAAAAATAGATTAAAAGGAGGGCTTTTTAGCTCTAAAGAAATGTTGACTCAGCTAAACAAGAACTTAGAGATAGTTTTTGGAGTGCCTGAAATAATAAAAAGGTATGCCAACATGCAACTATATATAAATTACCCCATAATAGATTCTCTTAATATTTCAGATAACGAGGTTTTTCTGCAGGCAAAAAAATGGTTAATTAGACAGCCTTATATTGATAATACTTACAACTTAAGAACCTTGAAAAATGCATTAAATTCCAATAAAACACAAATGTTAATTAATGGGCTTCATCCAAAAAGATCTGGAGATATTTTTTTAACACTTAGCCCTGGATTTATTGATTGGTATACAAAAACTGGAACCACACATGGCAGTCACTATAATTACGACGCTCACGTACCTTTATTTTTCTATGGCGCCAATATTGATGCTAAACAAATTTACAGAAACGTAAAAATAACAGATATTGCACCTACTTATTCTATTATAATGAAAACAGCTTTTCCCAACGCATGTACCGGAAATCCAATTGGAGAAATTTTTTAAAAATTTAAATATCCAATAATGAATAGCATTTTTAAATATTTACTCCTTTTTTTATGCCTTTTTCTTTCTTCATTTTATTTTTCGCAGACTTTAAATAATACAACTTCAAATCAGCTCTATTTTAAATTAAATTCTTTAGATAATGTCTCTAAATTTTCGTGGAAGCAAATTGAAGATAATCCACTAGATATTCCTCTGGATTTATTTCCTTTTAAAGACTTTTTAGATTCTATAGGGGCAATAAATATTAGCCAACCTTTTGGTAAGAAAAAAGAATTTACTAACCTCTATTTGACATTTTTAGTGCAATTAAGAGAGGATTATCCTGATTTAATCAAAATAGTTAGAAGAATGGAAAGTTTTTCTGAAATCGATTATTCAGAGCCTAAATATTTAGATTTTTTGGACTTTCAGCCAAATGATCCTAGTCTAAACAGTTGTTGGCATTTAACTAAAATACAAGCTTTTGATGCTTGGGATTTAGGAACTGGATCTAATTCTATTGTTGTTGCAGTGGTAGACGATGCTGTAGAAATAAATCATCTAGATTTAATCAATGTCACTTGGAGCAATAATCTAGAAATTCCAAACAATGGAATTGACGATGACAATAATGGATATGTAGATGACTACAATGGCTATGATGTTGCTGACAACGACAACAATCCTAATCCTCCAAATACCAATCTAGACCATGGCACCCATGTAGCTGGAATTTCTGGAGCCCACACCAATAATAATACAGGAGTTGCCTCTATTGGCTTTGGAATTTCTATAATGCCAGTAAAAGCCACTAGAGATAATAATTTCAATGGAACTATCAACAATGCTTATGATGGAGTTTATTACGCAGCTTTGAATGGTGCAGATGTAATCAATTGTTCTTGGGGAAGTTCAAGCTTTTCAAACACCAATTATAACATTATTCAAATGGCACAAAATCAAGGAAGTATTATTGTTGCTTCTGCTGGGAATTCTAATCAAAACTTGGCATCTAACCCAAGATATCCATCTTGCTATAACGGGGTTATTTGTGTAGCAAATACTACCCAATCAGATGCAAAAAGAGGTTCCTCCTGTTATGGGTCTAGAGTAGATGTTTCTGCTCCAGGAAGCTCTATTCTAAGCACAATACCATTTAATAATTATGGTACAAAAAGCGGAACTTCTATGTCGGCACCTATGGTGGCGGGTCTTTTGGGCTTGATGAAATCATTTTCTCCAAACTCAACCAATGAACAATTAATATCCTGTATGAAAAGCGCATGTGATAATATTGACGCAATCAATCCTTCTTATTCTGGCCTTTTAGGAGATGGGAGGATAAATGCATACAATGCATTGCTTTGTCTTTCTCCTCCAAATGCAGACTTTGAAATTATAAAACAAGATAGTTGTTCGGGGGAGATACAATTTTCTGATGCTACTTTGGGGGTGCCAAAATCTTGGGCATGGGATTTTGATGGAGATGGAATAATAGACGATACAACTAGAACAGCTAGAAGGTATTTCAATCAATTAGGGTCCTATAATACGTCTCTAACTGTTACCAATGATTATGGAACAGATACAAAAACTGTTCAGAATGCATTTAATATAACTCTTAGCGATGCTCCATTCATAGAGGACGAATACATATGTTTAGGGGACTCTGTTTCTTTGAAAACCAACGAATACAATAATTTAAATTGGTATATAAATGAAAACGATTTTGATCAAATCCATTCAGGTTTAGAATTAATTACGGAATCAATTTATAACGATACTTCTTTTTTTGTTTCTGAATTATCCGATACTTCTTGTTATTCTACAGGATTAAATTATTTTCCTAGTAATGGATCTACTTCTTCCAATTATTCTTATTTACTGTTTGATGTTTTTCAAAAAATGACTTTAAAATCAGTCGATGTAAAATCTACTGGGAACCAGGACAGAACCATTATTATTTTAGATGGTAGTAACCAAATTATTTTTGAAAAAACCTTTAATAATTTCAATACAGGTATACACACTTTAGAGCTTAATGCTACTATATTTCCAGGGAATAACTATAAAATAGGATTGTCCCCAAATTCCCCAGTAAATCTTTTTAGAGCTAATTCTGGAGCCAACTTCCCGTATGAAATTCCAGGATTATTAAGTATAACTAAGTCTATGATTAATCCAATTAATACTTCTACACAACAGTATTATTATTTTTTCAATTGGAAAGTTTGCGATCCATTATGTGAAAGCCAGAGAACAGAAGTTAAAATATTTACAGATGGTTGTGAAAACATCCAAGACTTACAAGACATTGTTATTTTCCCCAATCCGAATGCGGGAATATTTACTGTAAGAGTTCCAAAAAATCAAACTGGAAATTTAAAGGTTGTAAATGTGTTAGGTCAAACAGTTTATGAAAATAGTTTTTCTGCCGTAGTGGAAAGAGTTTATGTAAATATTCCAAGCCTCTCCAAAGGAGTTTATAATTTGTCTGTTTTTATCAATAACAAGACAGTGGTAAAGAAATTCAGTATTGTTGAATAATGGCTAATTACTCTAAGACACCATGAATAATTTTTCTTTGGTTCTTTGAGTTTTTGTTGTCCTCTGCCTCTTTAACTAGAGTAGCTTTCTCTACTTTCGGTCCAGGGATAAAAGAACACAATTCTTTTGCAATTGAAGAAATGTAATCTCTTTTTATTTTATTTATACTGTAGACATCCTCCGGCATTTGAACTCTAATAACTCCTGCATCTACCTCTTTTCCTCTTTGATTAAAAACGGTGTAATGGGTACTTATTTGTCTTTCTTTAAGATATATATTTCCCGGGCTAGAGAATGCTCTTCCAATATGAAATTCGTTAACGAAAATATAATAATTTGTTCTGTACTTATTGTTCAATTCTTCCAACAGGTTTGGATTTTGAATAATAACATTCATAAATCTTTCTTCGGTGTAATTTGAAGTATGAATTTCTCCATTATTTAAATTTCCTCTATCATATTTTGCTTTTTCATGATGTTGGTTTGTCTGGTGAACAAATTTATTTAACCTTTCTTTTATTAAATCTGTTTTTTTAATTTCCAATTCAATGGTGTCTTTAGATTTAACTTTTTCATATTTTAAACCAATACTGTTGTATATATAATTTAAAATCTGTGAGTTGGAATCTTTGTGGTGTTCTAAAGAGATTGCAGGTGTTTTATTGCTAATTGAGAGAAGAATTTGCTCAGAAATTCCTTTTTTCATTTCTTCTTTTATGGCTGAATAATTTAGCCTATTGTATTCTGCAATTTCATTATCAATAGCAGAAGCATACATTTTGTTCTCAAAAGGGATGATTAAAATTTTATTGTCTTTATCTTGTTTGTAAACTTCAAACTGATCGTATTCTGGAACGCTTTGTCCTAAGGAACTAAAGAAGCTAAAGAGGAAAAATAAAGAGAAAAAAATATTTTTAACCATTTCTTTTGTTTTTACAAAAATAGATGGTTAGTAACCAGAAAACCTTTTATATATTAAAAGATTATGACCAAAGGGATGTTTAAAAGTAAGAATTTAGCTACTAATGAACCTGTATAGATCCATTCCATTGGCATAAATTAGTAAAGAAAATAGCAATACCATTCCCACCACTTGAGCTCTCGTTAAAAACTGGTCACTAGGTGGTTTCCCAGAAATCATTTCATAAATTAAAAACATTACATGCCCGCCATCTAAAGCTGGTATTGGAAGAATATTCATAAATGCTAAGATTATCGATAGTAAAGCAGTCATGGCCCAAAATCTTCGCCAATCCCATTCGTTGGCAAACATACTACCTATAGATCCAAATCCACCTATTTGCTTTGCCCCTTCTTTATTGAAAATTAAGGAAAGAGATTTCACATAATTGGTTAAGGTTTGGGTACCGTTTTTAATTCCATTTGGAATAGCCTCTAAAAAAGAATACTCATTAAATTCATAAACTGTTTTAGGTAATTTTTGATATATGACATACCCAATAATCCCATCTTCATTAGTATTTACTTTAATAGTTTTTAATATATCATTTCTGTAAAAAGAAATTTCTACTTCTTGAGATTTATATTTCTCTAGTTCATTTCTAAAGTCTCTGAAAAATGGGGTGCTTAATCCGTTAATTCCTACAATACTGTCCCCTACATTAAAACCTGCATCTATGGCATTATTTCCAACTACAAGGGAGTCTATTGTGTTGTAAGTTCTTAAGTCATTAAAAATCCCTGCACCTTTATTTTTAAGTAACTCACTTACAATATTTTCAGAAAGCGTTAAAGAAATAATTTCTTCATTTCTTTTAATTTTTATATTTCTTTCTCCATCTATTAAAATTCTTTTTTCTGCAGTTCCAAATTCTATAATTTTTTCACCACCAACTTCAACAATTAAATCTCCCTCTTGAAAGCCGTAAGATTCAAAAACTGGGCTACTTAGGTGTGCTCCATATGGAATCTTATCATTAGAAATATATCCATCCCCCCAAACAAAGAGCATCATTATATAAATTAAGTATCCAAGGATTAAGTTTACAGTTACTCCACCAACCATAATGATTAATCTTTGCCAGGTTGGCTTGGATCTAAATTCCCACTCTTCAGGCTTTTTATTTAGCTGCTCTTGGTCCATACTTTCATCAATCATTCCAGCTATTTTAACGTAACCTCCTAATGGCAATATTCCAATACCGTACTCAGTATCTCCAAACTTTTTTTTGAAAAGAGAAAATGGCCAATCAAAAAACAGATAAAATTTTTCAACTTTTGTTTTAAATAATTTTGCAGGAATAAAATGCCCAAGTTCATGTAGTACAATCAATAACGATAGACTCATTATGAATTGAGATATTTGAATTATTGTTTCCATTAAAAATTGAAATTAGTCGGCAAATATATATTAATTATGAATGGTGGATATATTTAGTTTAAAAAATAAGACCAAAAAAAAGCCCCAAAAGGGGCTTTTAATATTATTAAATGAAGGAAATTACTTTAGAATAATTTTTTCTGTTTTAATTTGATTGTCATTAGAAATTTCTGCATAGTAAATTCCTTTAGCATAAGATCTTAAATCCATTGTAAAAGTAAATCTATTAGGACTAATTCTCTCCATCAACTTTCCATTGTTATCAAAAATAGAAATTGATTTAATATTGGTAGATGAATTGAAAGAAACAAAATCACTTGTTGGATTTGGGAAAACATTTACAGATATTTTTTCACTTTGAATTCCCATAGTATTTCCAGGAAGCATCAACGTGTTTACAATTCTTGGACAAAAGAATCCAAGGGTAGAATCTATATATGCATTTGCTTTTGCAATACTAACATCAGGATTGGTAGCAAGACTGCTCATATAGGCATCAGTACCCACACTTGCAGGAAGACCTTGAAGCATAGCAAGTTGAATACACATTGTGGAATCAAAATAATCCCATGGAGATCCTTCACCAGGATTTCCAGTTACAAATGGAAACAAGTTGTCGGCAGATGGACCAATAGTGTCACCACTAAAATCTAATGTGCCAACAATGCTATTTGAAGCAGCTTTAGCAGCTAAAGTATAAGGATCAAATAGATTTGGTATGGCATCGTTGTTTCCTAACATATTTGCTTTTGCAACTACATCGTGAGAACCACTAATATCTGAAACAATATTAACTCCAGAAACAGAAAGATTACCAGTAGTAAATCTTGCGACTGCATCTAAGTTTCCATGTACAGCAGCAATTGGTTTGTCTCCAGCTTCTAACCAAGAAAGATCGCCAATAGCACCACCCATATTCAATACCATGTCGTGTTCACTAGAATAGCCTACATTACTTGGAGTATTGTAAGCAGGATTTCCACCATATCCGTCCCAATCACCCATAACGGCAGTGTCTATCAAAGGCAAAGCAGTTACTGGATCAAGAAATTTTGGCAATTGGATTTCTGCCAATTTGTCAACAGAGTTTAAACAAGTAGCAATCCAGCCACCCGTTCCCTGACCAACAATGATAATTCTTGAAGTATCAATTCCGTAAGTATTGCCATTTTCATAATCCATTCTCATAAATCTAATAGCAGCTTTTACATCCTGAATACCTCTGTAAGCTGCTTTCATTAAACTAGCTGCTCTTTCTGGCTCAGTTGGTAATGCAGGATTCCAACCTAAACGGTAGTCAGTATTTGCTACAACATAACCTCTTGCAGCATATTGATTACAAAAAACTTGAGTTGCATAATCAATAGATCTGTTTCCAGTCGCAGCTCCGTTTCTAATAATTGGAGCAAATGTTCCAGTATGTAGATAGATAATTAAAGGTCTTTCTGAAACAGTATCTCCAGAAGGTTGAAAAATATCTAATTCCAAAGCTGGCATTCTAAATAAAATTGGAGTAGGAGGAGTAGTAGTTGTATCCAGCCCAATAGGAACGGTAGCTCCTGTTGCAACTGGCAAAGCCTCGCCTAGTAGTACAGATTGGTTTACTGCATATACTATATTATTGGTAGTGTCTATTGAAGGAAACACTGGATCTATGTATCTTGTTTGTCCAATAGAAATAGAGGAACAAATAAAAGTCAAAACAAATAGAAAGCTAAAAGTAATTTTTTTCATAAGGTTGTTTTTGTGAATAATTTGGGTACAATTTACGTAAAAATTAAATAATAGTAAATTTTAGATATTAAAAATAGATTGTTAGTCTTTAAAATCGAAGAGTAATGACATGTAAATCATTCTTCCTACATACGGCCCACCATAGACTTGGAGAACCTTATTATTTAAAATATTTGACCCCCCTACTTTTATAGAAAGATTTTGTTTGGTTAAGTTTTTAGTCATTTGAAAATCTAATAAACCGTAGCTTGGTACATAACCTGTAAACTGAGGAGAACCTTCGAACTCAAATCCTTTTACCCATTTATAATTTAGGTTAAAGGACATTTTTTTTAAAATGGATTTGTCCAATATTTTAAGGTCAATTTCTTTTCCTGAAACCCCTAAGTTAAATTTATGTTCTGGTGTGTTGTAAGCAGGGATAATAGGATCGTCATTTTGTTTATTTAATACATTCCAAGAATAGTTTCCGTTAATAGTAAATTGATTGTCTAAATAATAATTTAATCCAGTTGAAAAACCTTGGGTAGTGATAATTTTTTCAGAGTTGGTAGCAACTCTGTAGACATCTAAAACTTCTAGTCCAAGAGCGTCTACAAAAATTTCTGCGCCAGTTATGAATCCAATAAAATTCGTATACCAATTATAATAATAGTTAGCATCTATAAATAACTTACCTCCAAGCGCTCCTCTATATCCAAATTCCAAACATTTCACTTCTTCTGGTCGGATAGGATCTAAGTTGAAACTAACTAATGAATCTGTATTTCTTCCAGACGTTGAATATGAATAAATAGATTCTATAGTGTAAAGATTCTCGTATCCGTTAATATTCCCAACTAGTTTAGCTCTTCCAATATTATAATACTGGTATTGGTTTAATAGTGTTGGGTTTCTTATAGCAGAAGTAAAGGTAGATCTTATAGTATGATTTTCATTTATATTATAAATTCCAGAAATTGCCTGTGTTGGAATAATATTGAAATTTTGGTTTTTATCTAACCTCATTGATCCTTTTAAAATTAATTGATCGCTCAAAAAGCTTTTTTCAACTCCTAAGTAGCTACCAACCTCTTTGTTAACTATTCTATTTATGATGGTATCTCCATTGGTGGTTATAGAATTAGTGTCGCTAAATAAAGATCCTCCAGATTTTGGAGTATAAATTCTGAAATTGCTGCCAAGAGTAATCTTCCAAAAGTCATTTTCCCAAATTTTTTCTCCATGCCCATGATAAAGAGCAGATTTGTCTACAATTTTTGATCCACCGTCAAGAACGGAAGCAGTAGAAGTGATTTTATTAAATAAAGAGTCAAAACTGTTAGTCCCAACTTCATAAAAAGAAGTTACCCCCATATTTGGATGAGAATTGTTGGCGTTGTTAGCAGTTTGTTGGTGCCAAGCAATTAGAGAATCCATAGGAATATTATCAATAACATTGAAAATATCTGTAAAATTTACAGGATATGCAGTTTGAGTAACTGGATCAAAATATGGAAGCCAATTAACCGAAGGATCTAAGCTTTCTACTTTTGGAGAAATATTATCTCTCCAATAGGTTTTATATAATTCATGGTAGTCAACATCTGATGCTGCAGCATTTTGCAGTTGAAACGCAGTTAAAACAGCATCGTAACTATCTCCAGCATCTTCGTGAGTTGCATAAAGTCTAATAAAAAAATCATTGTCTTTTTTAAGCTCTAGTTTGTTCTGGAAAAATCTAATATTTTTTAAACTAAAACGGTTGTCTCCTTGATAAACGGTTGTTCCTGTAGAAAAGTTGGAAGAGGAAAAGAGCTCCATAGAATTGTCAAATAAGTAATGCATCCCAAAACTTGTTTTAAGGTTTTCGGTATTGTAGTCTACCAAATCTTGCTCCCAATAACCTTTTCTGTGCCATCTTTCAAGGCCGGGATAGGCCATTATACTAGCAGTATCGGCTTCCCCGTCCAAGCCATATATCATTTGATTTAATATAGGACTTAGGTTTTCATCTCCATATCTATTTACTGCATCGTATCCACCAGGGCTACTTTCATTAGTTTCTAAATCTGCAACACTTGCAGAATTGTCTGCTACCCAATCGTCAGCATTCATGTAATAGATATTAAACTTATAAGCAAACCTGTCTTTTCCTTTTTTATCTTTTACTACCTTGGCATATCTAACAGCATACTCATTTAAAAAACGTTCTCCTAGTTTAACACTTGCTGAAAATCCAGGAAATAAAAATGGATTTTTTGTCTCCATACTTATAACGCCATTAAATGCATTGGGGCCGTAAAAAGCAGAACTTGCACCAGAAATAATTTCTACTTTCATTAAGTCTAGCTCTGAGGCGCCAAGGAAGTTTCCGAGAGCAAAATTTAGTCCTGGTGACGCATTGTCAACACCATCAATTATTTGTAGTGACCTAACAGGAGAAGTACTATTAAACCCTCTTGTATTTATCACTCTAAAACCAAGACTTGCTGAGGTCATATCAACCCCCTTCATATGACTTAGCCCTTCATAAAAATTGGTAGCAGAAGTTTGCTTGATATCATTAATGTCCATAGACTCAATACTTAAAGGAGATTCTTTAAGTTTTTTACTTATCCCAGAAATTACTTCAACTGCCTTGAGCTGTAAATCTTTGCTTTTCAAACCAACTTTTAATCTTTGATTGTCAATCAAATCAATAACTTTAGAATCGTATCCGATGTAGGAAACTTCTATGCTAAATGGCAAAGGAATATTTGTTTTAATTACAAAATCACCATTAAAATCTGTTACACATCCATAGCTAGAATTAACTATTTTAACTGATGCGCCAATAAGTTCTTCATTGGTTTCCTCATCCAATATCTTCCCGTTAATATTTGTTTGAGAAAAAGCATTAATAACTAAAAAATTAGCTATTAAAAATAGTACGAATGTATGTTTAATCAACTTTGTAATAAATACCATGTAAGACGAAATTATAAATTAATTCCATAATTAGAATTATAATTGAATATATATACTGTACACTAAAAGGAATAAGAGGCTGTTTTTAATAGAGATTTTATAAGAATTTGAAAAGAGTTATATTTGCAGAAAAATAATTATGTTAAAAGCAGTTATTGAAAAAGCATTAAATAAGCAAATTGAGCTAGAAGCATCTTCCTCACAATTTTACTTGTCTATGGCCTCTTGGACAGAAACAAAAGGGCTAAGTGGTTCATCTTCATTTTTATACCACCACAGCGACGAGGAGAGACAACACATGTTAAAATTGGTAAAATTCATTAACGAAAGAGGTGGTAAGGCCTTGATTCCAGCCTTGATACAGCCTCCGAAAACTTTTAAATCGTTGACCCATGTTTTTGAATCTTTGCTAGAACATGAGTTAAACGTTACTGAAAGCATAAATAATATTGTAGGACTTTGTTTAGACGAAAAAGATTTTACAACCCATAATTTTATGCAGTGGTATGTTGCAGAGCAATTAGAAGAAGAAGCCTTGGCAAGAACCATCATCGATAGACTTAATATGATTGGCAATGATAAAGCAGGTCTATATCTTTTTGATAGAGATTTAACCAAAGAAATGCCTCAGGAGCCACAACTTTAATTAGGTTTATGATTCGTAGAATATTTTTCATATTCCTATCCTTTTTCCTGTTTTTTTTTCAAAAACAAGAAATTATATCTCAATATAGAGATCCCTTCACTGAAAAAAGAAAAGGAAATAACATAAAAAAACGAAATAAAATTGGGTTGATTTATGCTACAAAGTCTTTGTTTTCTAAAAAACAAAAGGACTCATTTGTTAATGTAAAAAAAAACAATGGTATAATTGGCTTGGACCACGATCCTTTTAAATTCAAAGGCAAGAGATTTTACAAACCTACAGGCATTGAGGAAGATAGTTTTACTACCAAACACAGAAAAATGGCCTACAGTAATAAATATGACAAGGAAAGCTTAAAGAAAAAAGCCATTAAGAGCAGAACTAAATACATGAAAAAAAAGTGAAATAACAATAAAGTTTTTCAAGAGTCTAGAATTCTTTGCTATTTTTACATTAACTTTATAAAGTGTCTAGCAGATTAAAAATATCGTTTTTATTTGGATTAATTATACTTTTAACTTCCTCAAGTATATTTTCTCAGCCTGATCCTGCAAAAGCTTCAAGAATGAAGCTTCAGGGGATATATCTCTATTCATTTGCTAAAAATGTATATTGGCCAAGTGCATATAACACTGGAGATTTCACAATTGGAATTTACGGAAGTAAAGACTTATTTGACCAGCTTAGTGCCAACTTTAAAGGAAAAATGACAGGAAGCCAGAAAATAATTTTTGACTTTTACGAATCTACTTCTGATATTTCTGACTGTCATATGCTCTTTGTTGGAAAAGATGAAACCAATACTATTTCAAAGGTTAAAAAAGTCTTGGACGAAAAAACTTTATTAGTTACAGAGCTTACGGATATATCTAACTCTAGCAGTTCTATGATTAATTTTGTTTATGTACAAAGTAGACTTAAGTTTCAATTAAATAAATCTGAAGCAGAAAAAAACAATTTTAAAATAGGACAAACTTTAACTAAATTAGCTTATTCAACAATATGAGTTTCTTTAAAAACATATTATCAGCAGTTTTGATGTTTGGGGTTTTTTCCACCATGTTCTCTCAATCTACTTATTGCCCTGAGAAAATGCTTTTACTGCAAAAATATAAGTCAAAAGCATATGAAAACGCTAGAGGATATATTGATACAGTTTTGTCTCAATGTCCAGAACAGAACCAAGACCCTTATTTTTGGCATGTTTGTGGATTCATAAATAAAGATATATTCGAATTTGTTGAAAACAAAGATCCTGCTTCAAAATCAATGGCTAATGCTGCCGACTGTTTTATAAAGTCTATAAATTTAGATGTAGAGAAAAAGTATTTTGATTTAAATAATAAATTGCTAGATTACTTTTCAACTTTTTATTATAATGACGCAGTCAAAATCCTTCAAAAGTTTGATGTAAAAAATCAAGATAATGCTATTTCCTATTATAATTCTTTTAAGAAACTTAAAGGAATAGCTCATCCAGATTATGATTTCAGTGAAAAAGAAGTAGATTTTTATTTTGGTATTGGAATGCTTTATAAAATGAGATATGAGAAGGATAAAACCAATAGTAAGAGCTTGTTAGATTCTTGCATAAATTACTTTAATAAATCCTTAGAAATTGATTCCGACCAATATTCTTCTAATTATAACTTAGGTATTATGTACCACAACCTTGGTGTAGATATTATAATGGAAGAATTAGATATTGATGCAGATTTAGAAATGGTTATACTAATGCAAGAGCAAGCAGTTGAATACTTCTCTAAATCGCTTCCTTATCTTAAGAAAGTATACCAGATGAAACCTCAAGAAGTTTCTATTGTTCAGGGAATTGCAGCAGTTTATTACAGCTTGAACGATATGGAAAAGCATGTAGAATATATGAATATTCTTAAAGATTTAGAGTCAAATTCAGCAGAATAAATCAATTATTATATTTTGAGATTTACCGTAGGAAAAAAAATTGGTGGAGGATTTAGTGTTGTTGTAATTTTATTACTCGTTGTATTCCTATATACTTTTTCTGTAGTCAATGTTGCCATTAAATCTAACGACAAGTTCTTAAAAGTCGATCAACCCTCCCTATTTTTAATCAACCAGTTAAAAGAAGATTTAGCACAAACCCACACCTACATGCAGCAATGGGTAATTGAAGAATCTAGGCCTGATGAACAATGGAAAATTGAGGCAGAAATTTTACTGGATAAAACATTAAAATTTGATTTGGATACTCTCGAAAAACTTTCCTCAAAATGGATTTCAATTGAAGACTCTCTTGACAACGGGTTAAATGAGTTTAAAAATATTTCATCAGATGTTTCCTTTTTAATTGAAAATTACAATTTGGAAGTGAGAAATATTTTTGTAGATGTAGATAGTTACCAAGATGAGGCGTTAAAATTCAATGCTGACTTTATGTTTGAGGAGATAAGCGCTAGCTATGAAATCTTATTAGAGGCCATTAATAAGTTAAGTGAAATAAGAAAGGATATCGCAGATGCTCAGCAGATAAAAACCAATAATAGGTTCTCCAGCCTAATTAATAGTATCATATTTATATCTATAATAATAGTTATTGGCACAATAGCTATAGCGATATTTACCACTATAAGCATCACTCAGCCTGTACAAAGACTTAAGTCAATACTTCTAGGATTAGGAAAAGGAATTTTCCCTAAAAGTCAATTAAAACCAAG
>JADHMB010000002.1 GCA_016780365.1 Flavobacteriales bacterium | reverse complement strand
TCTACATGTTGGTTTGCAGGAAGTAAAAATAAATTTGGATATACCAATGATTTTGGAAATACATGGAAAGAGAACGTTATTAAATACGATACGTTTAATTTAGAGTTTAGATCTATTTCTGTTAACACCAATTCTATATTTATTTTATCAGTAGAAAGTCCTGCCTTACTGTTTAAAATTGATAAAAAGACTCTTAATTACAATTTGGTCTACAAGGAAACTAATGAAAAAGCTTTTTACGATTCTATGCAATTTTGGGACGATGAAAATGGAATTGCAGTTGGCGATCCAACAGCAAATTGTATGAGTATTGTATTAACCAAGGATGGTGGGAATTCATGGAATAAAATAGCATGTGAAAATTTACCATTAGTTGTTGAAGGAGAAGCTGCTTTTGCGGCAAGTAATACCAATATAAGTTTGGTAGATCAAAAAGCTTTTATCGCAACAGGGGGAAAAGAAGCCAATGTATTAGTAGGAACTGACTACGGGAAAAGTTGGAAAAAATATAAGACACCCATAACTCATGGAGAAAAGATGACAGGAATTTTCTCTGTAAATAATTTGTCTGTGGATACTGCAATAATAGCTGGTGGTGATTGGTCTGCAAAACAAAAAACAGAAAATGCAATGGCAATTACGAAAGATGGTGGAAATAGCTGGCAATTAATAGAAAATAATCCTGGGTATTTAAGTTGTGTGCAATTTATACCTAAGACAAATAGTTTAGTTGCCTGTAGTACAACAGGGATATATTACAGTAGTGATTTTGCTGAATCTTGGAAAAAAGTGAGTGAAGAAGGCTATTATACTTTTAGGATTTCTAAAAATGGGTCGTATCTATACTTTTCAGGAAGGAACAATTTAATGAGTATAGATATAACTACTTTATTAAATAAGTAAGTATTTCTTTAATAATTTTAGACTCTCTGAGAATCGTTTAAAAACTACAGAAATAATATTATGTACAGAATTATAAGTTTTTAAAAGCTAATCGCTTAGAACGTTTTAAACTAATTAAGAATAAAATTCTTAATGTAATTTATCTTAACGAGAATTATTTGTAAATAAACTACTTATACTTTTATAGTTTCAGTTATTTAAAAGATTATACAAATAGTGATTTAACGAATACAAGAACTCACGCCTATTTGTCTTATAATTAATATTATGTTAACCAATGTGTTCCTTACTTCTAGTCTATTATATAGAACTCTCTCATTTTCATATCAATCAGATGAACATCTGTATAATAGAATCTAAGAACCTCTAAAAAATCATAACCAATCTCAATCATTCGCATTGCACCCTCTTGTGACAATCCAACACCATGGCCAAAACCTTTACCTTTAAATGATAAATACTCCCCATTGTCAAATATTGAAAAATAAGTACTTTTCAGGTTCCAATCTTTTCTTACTTGAGTTAATGGAATTTGATAAACCCAATCTACTAAATATTTATGTCTAATTTCTTGCTTGAAATTTAAAGCAGCATTTAACGCTTCAACATTATTTACAGGATATTGGAAATTCTTATCTAGGTAATTAAGCCATTTTGATTTTAAAATCTTTTTCTCCCATACGTAATTTATTCCTCCCATTGAATATGGATCGTGTATGCTTCTTAGATATGGCAAAGCCTTACTCCATACATCTTCTACATTGTTGGTCTGACCTCCACTATTAGAAAAGTATGAAGCTATTATGTATTCCATGTTCTCATCCACCAGTATAAGATTTTCTGTTTCTTGAACAGCATTTATAATGTTGGAATCTTTGTACATATTTCCCTTATATACTTGACAATTGACCAAATCTGTTAAATAAAACCCTTCATGAATAAACTTATATTGGTTCTTTAAAGCATAAGTTCTACTTATAATTGCATGTACCTTATAAAAATCTTTGCTTTTTCCTTCACCAACTTCAGATTCTAAAACACCTACAATATATTTTTCAAAATCTACAACATTTACAAGCGTTAAAGATTTTTTGTTAGGAAAAATCAACAAATCGTCGTAATAAAAACGACTTTTCAACGAAGGATTTATACTACTTACAGAAAAAACACCAGTGTCACTCTCAATATTAGACAGTTTTAAAGTGTCAAAATTTCCTATGAACTTACCATCAATATTAAGAGATAATTTACCACTACTACACTGTATATTAATATCTGTTTTACTAGAAATTTTATTTTTTAAGGTTTTATTTGAAGATTTTAAACAGTAAGTGGATTCACTTACTTTAAAGGCGAATTTCTTTACTTGAAAATTTCTTAAAATTCCAATTTTAAAATCTATTGAATATGCCCCAAAAGGAACTGAAATAAGAGCAAAAAATACTATTAGATTCTTCATTCAAAAATTAATAAAACAAAACTAAAAGAATATGGATTATTATTTTTGAAAACTTTCTATAGTTTTGAACATATCTGTTGCAATATTTTTAGATACATTTTCCCCTTGACATTTGGCAATTAATAATTGATAGGATTCTTTCATTTTATTTAAAGCCAAATCATCGTTAAGAATATTTAATTCTTTAGTTAATTTAAAAACACTTAAGTTATTCTGAATCAACTCTTTAACAATTTCTTTATCCATTATTAAGTTCACCAATGATATGTACTTTATCTTCACCAAAGATTTAGCAATTATATAAGACAACCAGCTGGTTTTATAACAAACTATTTGAGGAACATTAAAAAAAGCTGTTTCTAAAGTCGCTGTTCCGGATGTAACCAATGCTCTACTAGAATTATTTAAAATGTTGTAGGTATCCATATATATTACCTTGGCACTAGAATTGGAAGTAATCTTTCCATATAAGTCTTTGAAATTTTTCATTCCAGCTATCACAATATTAAATTCTTTGGAATAAGTAGAAACAGCACGAAGCATTACAGGAAGTTTTTTCTCTATTTCCTGCTTCCTACTTCCAGGAATTAACGAAATAATGGGTTTTCCAACCTCTAACCCATGTTTTACTATAAATTTTGACTTAGATACCGACGCCTTATTCTTAAAATTTAATATGTGTTCTAAAAGTGGATGTCCCATATAATTAGACTCCACACCATGCTTTTTTAAAAACTCCTTCTCAAATGGAAGTATAACATACAATTTATCTACATATTTCTTAATGGCCTCTACTCTATTTTCTTTCCATGCCCATACCTGAGGAGCTATGTAGTACAAGACAGGAAAGGAATACTGGTAAAAGTATTTCGCTATTCTCATATTAAAACCCGGAAAGTCTATTAAAATAAGTGCATCTGGACTGAATGCTTTAATATCTTTTTTGCAAAAAGTAATGTTTTTTAAAATGGTTCCAAGATTTCTAATCACTTCCAAAAATCCCATATAATTATGGTCTTTGTAATGCTTTACTAAATCCACACCTTGTTCTTGCATTAAATCACCACCCCAAGCTCTGATATCTGCCTTGGAATCTTTTAGTTTAAGCTCTCTTACTAAATTAGAACCGTATAAATCCCCAGAAGCTTCCCCAGCAATGATGTAGTACTTCATAAATTAATAAATGAATAGAACTGAAACAGCAGCAAGTAACAAGGTAATAAATACCAACCCCTTTGAAAAACGATCCAATTTATTTAAAAAGAAAGAAAAATAAAATGCCAACATATTGGCCAGCAAACAAAACATTACAGTACTCTGTCTAGTATCCTGGTATATTAACTTTAAATCATTCACTTGAATTAAATCATGGTTTTGTGTAAATATTTGCCAAAAAGTAGAAAAAGACATATTTCCGCCCTGAGCAAGAAATCCAATAAAAAAACCCAATAACGGAAGAGTTAATCCAGCAATAATACCATATTTAGTTTGATTGATCTTATTTTTCCAATTAGCCATTATAATTTCCATTTTTTAAGTTCTTCAACAGAATCATGACACGTTAAGTCATACTGCGTAGGAACTATAGTTACATAATTGTTCTCTAAATAATTAATATCTGTGTCTGGAGCTGGTTCCTTTGATCCAAAGGAACCAGTTAGCCAGTAATAATCTTTTCCTAGTGGATCTTTTCTATGGTCGAAAGTATCGTCCCAAAATGCTTTACCTTGTCTACAAACTTTAATTCCTTTTATTTTATCTTCTTTGACATTGGGAATATTCACATTTAAGCAAGTTCCCAACTTTAAACCCTCATTGATTACCTTTTTGGAAATTAAACGAACTACTTTCATAGAATAATCAAAATCTGCATCTTCACTGTAGTCTGTTAATGAGTAGCCAACACTAGGAATACCAGCCAAGGCCCCTTCTACTGCTGCAGACATTGTTCCAGAGTACAAAATATTGGTACTTACATTAGAACCATGGTTAATTCCCGACAAAATCAAATCTGGTTTTTCCCCTTTTAATAGAAACAAACCCATTTTTACACAGTCTACTGGAGTTCCTGTACAAGAGTAGGCATTTAAAGAACTAAAACAATCTAATTTAAAACATCTTATAGGTTTATTTACCGAAATAGCATGGCCCATTCCCGATTGTGGTCTATCTGGTGCAACCAATATAATTCTCCCTAAATCTTTTACAGAGTCTAGAAGAGACTTTATACCCTTAGATTGGTATCCATCGTCGTTGGTAATTAAAATTAATGGTTTAGACATTGAGCTAAGTTAAGGATAATTAAATTTTTGGCATTAACTTTGAAGTATGTTTGTAAAAAATATATAATGATTAAAAAACTATCTATAATATGCTCTTCTTTTTTGATGTTAAATTCCTACAGTCTTAAAGCTCAAAATTTAGCCAATTATATTTCGCAAAGTTCTGAAATTAATAATATTACCATTCATAACGTGGGAGCGCATATTGAAAGAATAGGAAATGCTTCTATTAAATTAGGATCTAATCATTTAGTTATTACCAATCTATCCCCAAGCTTAATCAACGAATCTATTCAGTTTGTAATGAACTCCAAAAATATCATAGTTAATTCTGTTTCAAAAAAAATGAACTTTCTAAATAGAGAATCTATGGGAAATAAAGAATTAGATTTCTTAAAAGACAGCTTAAGTCATATTAAAGAGCAAAAAAGAATCAAAGAAGTCAATCTTGCAGTTTTTCTTGAAGAAAAAGATTTATTTAATGAGAATAAGTCTGTTTTAAAAACCACAAGAGAATTTATAGTGGATGATTTAATGGATTTGTCTGAGTATTTCAAAAAAAGTATTTATAGAATTCAATCGGATATTTCTATCACTAAAAAAGAAATAGACTCCTTATCTTTTATTGAAGAAAAACTAAAAAAACAAATAAATTCTACCATTAAAACTACTAAAAACCAGTCTGCAAATATAATTGTTCAATTAACCTGTACCAAAGCTGGAAATTACTCCTATGGGCTAAGCTATAATTCTAATAAAGCTGGATGGGCACCTAGCTACGAAATAAGATCTAAAGGAATTAATTCTCCCATAAACTTAACCTATAAAGCAAAAATATTTCAAAATACCAATGAGATTTGGTCCAATGTCCAACTTTCTCTTTCAACTGGAAAATTAAATGAATCCAACATAGCTCCATCTTTTCAAACCCAATATATCAATACCTATAACACCAACAATAAAAGAGTTAAAACGATTGTAAACAAAAGCTATTCAGCCAATACCATAATGGATAGTGAAGATGAAATACAAGAGTCCATTTCTTCCTCAGAATTTACTAATATTGACTACAGCGGAACTCAAATAATTTATAATATAGCACTTCCCTATTCAATCCCATCTCAAACAGAACCAGTTTTTATAGAAATTCAAAAATTTAGTTTAGAGGCCAATTACGATTATTATTGCTATCCAAAGCTAGACAAAGATGTTTTCTTAATGTGTCACTTTGAATCACTTGGAAATAAGAATTTACTTCCTGGAAATGGTCAAGTTTATTTTGAAGGCAAATCTGTAGGAAAAACCTTTTTAGACCCCTACTCAACTAAAAAAACCAATGATTTATCTTTGAGTAGAGATGTTTCTATTATTTGTGAGAGAACTTTAGAGAAAAAGTTTAGTTCCGAAACAAAAGTTGGAGACAATATTAAATTTGAGAAAACCTACAAGCTTTCCTTAAAAAACAACAAAGAAAAATCTGTTTCAATTGTACTTATAGATCAAATACCAAAATCCACCAAAAAATCTATTGATATTCAATTAGTTGAAAGCTCCGAAGCAATATTTGATAAGAAAAATGGAAAATTGAAATGGAATATTCAATTGAGTCCAAACGAAATTATTGAGAAAAAATTTAGTTTTACAGTTAAACATCCATCTGAAACCAAAGTATCTGGATTTTAAGTCTATTAAACCCCGATTTCTTTCTTACAAGCAGATAGTATGTCCTTTGCGCCTTTTAAGTCCTTAGACTCGGCATAACACCTTAAAACAGGCTCTGTTCCCGATGGTCTTATCATCAACCATTCGTCGTCACTTAAAATAAATTTAAAACCATCTGTTTTGTCTATGCTTTGAACAGTATAATTGCCAAAAGACTTAAACTGATCTTTATTGCATTTTTTTACAATGGCATTTTTTACTTTTTCGTCAATATGAAGATCATCTCTCCAATATTTAAACGCACCTACTAACCCATAAACTTCTTCAATAAGCTCTTCTAAAGATTTACCTGATTTAGCCATGTATTCAAATAACACAAGTCCCATCCATATACCATCTCTTTCAGGAATATGTCCCTTGATAGCGATTCCTCCAGATTCTTCTCCCCCAATTAAAACATCTTCTTTTATCATTTGTTGAGCTATATATTTAAAGCCAACTTTTACTGTATCATGCGGCAATCCTAATATTTCTGCCAACCTAACCACCCTTGGTGTTGTAGAAGCAGCTACTACTACCTTTCCCGTTAAATTTTTAGATTTATTCAAATATAGTAGCAGCAACAAAATAATATGGTGTGAATCTACAAACTCACCTTTGGAGTTATATAGGCCTATTCTATCAGCATCTCCATCCGTTGCAAGACCAGCAGCAATATCTCCTTTTTCTTTTATTAAATTAGAAAATTCTGTTAAGTTTTTAGCAATTGGCTCTGGAGCCTGGCCCATAAAAGAAGGATTTTCATCACAATGTAAAAAAGTCATATCGGGAAATAACTTTTTCATTACATTTTGACCAGCACCATACATCGCATCATAAGCAAAATTTAATCCAGAATTTTTAATAGCTTCTAAATCAAAAGAAGACTCTACCCTATCTAAATACATCTGCTCTAAATCAACTATTTTAATATTATTTTTTTCAATCTGCTTATCGATATCAATCTGGTTGAGATAAATTTTATCTTCAGATGGAATCAAACTTTCCACTTCGTTAACTTTTTCAGTTGATAGAGGACCACCAAAATGACCTTTGAGCTTGTATCCATTATAATCTGGTGGATTATGACTAGCAGTAATTACAACTCCTAATGAGGCTTTTAATTCTTTAACTCCTAAAGAAATCATAGGAGTAGAAATAAATGTTTTAGCCATATGCACTTTTATTCCTTTAGAAACAAATACTTTAACAGCTGTTTCTACAAATAATTTCCCACCAAATCTACAATCATGTCCAATAACAATGGATGGTTTCTTAAAGTTTTTCAATGTCCATTCAGCAGTAGCATAGGCAACCCTTGAAACATTTTCAACAGTGAAGTCTTTTGCAATTATTGCTCTCCAACCATCCGTACCAAATTTTATTTCTGACATTACTTTCTTTTTACCACAAAAGTAAAAAAACAAATAACTTCTATATTATATTTCTAAAATTGAAAAATGTTTTTTTTTATAAATCTGTATTTCAGTAATTAAAGACTTATATATTTGCTTATAAATTATTTCCTATGAAGATTATTATTGCTGGAGCAGGTGACCTAGGATCACATCTTGCTAAATTGTTGTCTTCAGAATCTCACGATATATACCTTCTAGACCTAAACGAAGAAAGGTTAAATACTATTTCTTCTCAAATAGATGTTTTTACAATTGCTGGTGATGCGAAATCAGTTGAGATAATGGAACAAAAACTAATAAGCTCTTGCGATTTGTTAATTGCAGTTACCTCTAGTGAAGAAACCAATATGCTAATATGTATTTTAGGAAAAAAACTAGGAGCAAAACGTACCATTGCAAGAATTAACGATGTAAATATAATTAAAGAAAACAAAGAGCATTTTTACAATGAACTTGGGATAGACACTCTAATTTCTCCTACCTATCTTGCAACTCTTGAAATTCAAAGATTGGTAAACCAATCTGCTTTTACGGATGATATAGAATTTGACAATGGAAAGCTTACTGTTTTTGGAATATCATTATCAGAAAATTCTAGTCTTATTAATAAAACAGTACGAGAAAGTGCAGATTTAAATCCAAATTTAAGTTTTAAACCATTAGCACTTCATAGAGATGATCTTACTCTTATTGTAAATGGTGAAACAGTTTTAAAAGAAAATGACATTGTATACTTTATATCTTTAAAAGATTCCATTCCTAATATTATTAAACTTTGTGGTAAAAACAATTTTAAAATTAAGGATGTAATGATTATTGGTGGTAGTAGAATTGGTATTAACACCGCCGAACTTTTAGAAAATGATTTCAGAGTAACTCTTGTAGAAAAAGACAAAGTCACATGTCAACAAATGGCAAATACTCTTAAAAAAACCTTGATTATCAACATTGATGGACACGATGTTAAAATGCTTGAAGAAGAAGGATTAACAGAAATCGATGCACTTATTTCTGTAACTGCCGATTCAGAAATGAATATAATGACTTCCCTAGTTGGTAAAAGTCATGGAATTAAAAAAACAATAGCTAGAATTGAAAACTTTGATTACATCAATCTCTCTCAATCTATAGGAATAGATACTTTGATAAATAAAAAAATTATAGCAGCAGATAATATATTTAAATTTGTAAGAAAAGGAAATGTTTCTCTAGTAGCAAACCTTCATGGAACAGATGCTGAGATTATAGAGTTTGTAGTAAAAGACGGTTCTAAAATTACCAAAAGTCCAATTAATAAATTGAATTTTCCTAACTCTTCAAAAATAGCTGGTGTTATTAGAAATGGCATTCCAATAATTCCTTTCGGGGATTTTCATTTGAAAGAAAACGACAAAACCATAGTATTTTCACTAACTGAATCTATTCAAAAAATTGAAAAATTCTTCCAATAAAAGCACAGGATTATTCAATAAATCTGTAATAATTTATGTTATAGGTACTCTTACCTTGCTCAATGGTTTTCTAATGTTAAGTTGTATCCCATTTTCATTAGTTTATGACTTTAATCAAGAGTTGCATTGGGATTTTTTATTGTGTGGAGCAATTACCATTTTTTCTGGTTTCCTTATGAGATTGTTAACAAAAAAACATAAAAGTTCTGAAATCAAAAAGCGAGACGGATACCTAATTGTAGTTGGAGGTTGGCTATTTATGACTCTTTTTGGCTGTATTCCATATTTAATATCAGGAAGTATTCCAGGTTTGACCAATGCTTTTTTTGAAACAATGTCTGGTTTTACCACCACAGGCTCCACCATATTAGACGATATAGAATCTTTACCAAAAAGCATTCTTTTTTGGAGAAGTATGACCCAGTGGATTGGAGGAATGGGAATAATTGTTTTAACCATTGCTATTTTACCACTTTTAGGTATTGGAGGCATGGAATTATTTATTGCTGAAGCTCCCGGTCCTACCAAAGATAAAATCCATCCTAGAATCAAGGAAACAGCCAAAAGACTTTGGATTATTTATTTTGGGTTAACAATGTTAGAAACTATTATTTTAATGGTCATTGGATTAGATTTTTTTGATGCTGTGAATCATTCATTAACTACTACTTCAACTGGTGGTTTTTCTACCAAACAAGCTTCTATTGCAGCTTTTCAAAATCCATGGGTAGAAGCTGTTATTGTAATATTTATGCTTTTGGCAGGTACGAACTTTACTTTAATTTATTTTGGATTAAAAATGAGATTAAATAAAATTCTTAAAAATGACGAATTTAAATGGTACGTAACTTCCATTTTTCTTGTTGTAATTACCCTCACCATCTACCATTCTTTTTCCAATGAAATTACCTTACTAAAATCCTTTAGAGAAATATGCTTTCAAGTAGTTTCCATAATTACTACTACTGGTTACTCAACTGCCGATTATACCATATGGGGTTCTTTTATGTCATTTATTTTCTTTTTGTTTCTATTCTCAGGAGCTTCTGCAGGAAGTACAAGTGGGGGAATAAAAATTGTAAGAATCATTTTACTAATTAAAAATGGATTACTTGAGTTTAAAAGAAGATTACATCCAAAAGCAGTGATTCCAGTAATTCTAAATCGTTCTTCCATATCTAATCAAGTAACTTATAACCTTCTTGCATTTATCTTTTTATACCTGTTTGTTTTTGCAATAGGCTCTATTTTTCTTGCTGCTTTAGGAATAGATATTATTACCTCTATCAGTGCTGTTGCTTCTGCCGTTGGAAATGTTGGTCCAGGAATTGGTAAAGTTGGTCCCTCCTTTTCTTTCAATGATATTCCCAATATTGGAAAATGGATTTTGTCTTTGTTAATGTTAATGGGAAGATTGGAATTATTTACAGTTTGTCTATTATTTACCCCTTATTTTTGGAAAAGAATTTAAATGGAATTAAAATTAAAATACGAAACTCCCATAGAATGGGCACAACAAGCAGTAACTGATATAGATTCGTTTCTACAAGATCATGCAGATGCAGAGAGAAAAGTAGCAAATATGTGTTTGTCTCTAATCGCAAAATATCCAAATAGAACTGAGATTATAGATGAATTAATTCAAATATCTGTTGAAGAATTGTTACATTTTAAACAGGTTTATGAACTAATAAGATATAGAGGAAATGAACTAAATGGAGTTTTTCAAAAAGACCCTTATATGAAAGGGATTATGCCAATTATTCGTTCGGGATCTGATGAACTTTTCATGGATAGATTGATAATTGCATCCGTAGCAGAGTTAAGAGGTTCTGAAAGGTTTAAGCTTATAGGAGAAGTTGTAGAAGATCCTAAAATTGCAAAGTTTTACACCAACCTTCATATTCAAGAGTTATTACATATAGATTCTTTTATCAAAATGGCCAAATGTTATTTTGACCATGATATAGTAGACCAGCGTACAGAAGAAATTTTAACCAAAGAAGCTGAAGTTTCCAAAAATCTTCCGTGGCGATCAGCAATTCATTAAGTAGATTTGATATTTTGTAGTTTTTAATTAAATTTATAGCAATGGATATTTCATTTGCCAACATCAGTAAACTCAACAATCTAAAACCTAAAAAAGGAAGGCTTTTATTGGCTGAACCTTTTATGAACGACGACCACTTTTCAAGATCTGTTATTTATATGTGTGAACATGATAAAACGGGATCCTACGGCTTTATATTAAATAACAAGCTAAATATTAAATTAGACGAAATAATCCCTGAGATAGAAATACCCAATATAAATGTCTATTATGGTGGACCTGTTCATTCTAGTAATCTATTTTTTTTACATCAATTAGGTGATATTATTGATAGTTCTATTAAAATAAGTGATAATATTTGGACATCAGGAGACTTTAATCAAATTATAGAGTTTATGAATATGGGTATTTTAGATATTAGCAAGGTTAAATTCTTTCTTGGTTATGCAGGTTGGACCAACAACCAACTAGCAACAGAATTTGACTCCAACTCATGGATTGCGATTGACTTGCAGAAAGAAAATATATTTTCTAAAAATGAAGATCTTTGGAAAGAAGTATTATTAAATAGAGGAGGAAAATTAAAAGCTATTGCCAATTTCCCTGTTAATCCTACTGATAACTAGATAAATTTTGATTTAATTTTTCTATAATTTTCTTAGAAATTGAATTGTAAAATCTCTTTTTCTTGTAGCCTCCTATCCATCTTATTCCACAAATAACATTGGATAATAATATTTCTCTTGACTTTTCCAAATCCTCTTTATAGACATTAGATTCTAATACTTTAATCCCCAAATCTCCAGCTGCTCTAATAACTTCAGTTCTCATTACTCCATGAATACAACCACTATTTAGTGGAGGTGTTAACAAGACTTCATCTTTAAATAAAAATATATTTGAATTTGAAGATTCAATAATTTCACTTTTTTCATTAACAATAAATAAATCGTCTAAGTTATTTTCTGATGCCGTTAAAGCTGCAAGAACATAAAGCAGTGAATTGGATGTTTTAAAAAAAGAAAGTTGGTTAACAGTCTTTGAATAATCATTGTAAATATCTACTAAATAGCCATTTTTGTTAAGTTCATAAATGTTATGTTCTAAATCAGTAGCTTCAATAATAAAACTCATTTGATTGCTCTCAGGCTTGTATGTTCCTAATCCTCCTCTAAAAATATAAACCTTAACCTTACCCCCATGCTTAATGTTTTTATAAAGTAAAAGTTCGTTTATATACCTTTCTAAAGAGTTTAGATTAAAGGAATAATTTTGTTTGATTTTTAAAACCTCGAGTCCACTAGAAATTCTATTGAAATGGGCATCTAAAAAAATACTCTTACCATTAACAACCCTTATAGTTTCAAATAATCCGTCGCCAAAATTAAAACCTCTTTTAAGTTGATTAAAGCTAATCGAATCCCCATCTTTTATTTGTCCGTTTAAATTAATTGGGTTAAGCATTTTTTCTAAAAGTTTTGAAAATAATAAATTATCTTTTGAAAAAAGAGCATTAGATTATTATAATCGTAAGCATTAATAAAAATAATTCCAAAAATAGAACCGCTAATATGTGCGTCATGTGCAATATTGGAATATTGTTTTTTGCTGAGGTAATGTTCTACAAAAAGATACAAAATTCCAAAAATAAATCCTGGGAGAAATAAACCTGGAATTAATATCAAACCAAGCTCTCTAAGAGGATAAATTACTATGTAAGCAAATACAATGGCTGAAACTGCTCCTGATGCACCTAAACTGCTGTAATTTGGATTATTTTTATGCTTGAAAATGGAAGGAAGAGTTGCAAAAATAATTCCTAACAGGTAGAATGAAATATAGTAGATCCAACCAATTTCAGAGGAAATTAGGAAATAAGATTCTAAAGAAGGACCAAAAATATATAGTACATACATATTGAAAAATAGATGTAAAAAATCTGCATGAATAAATCCATGTGTTAATAGAATCCACCATTTTTTATTATTAGAGTAATGGTAAGGAGAAAACAACAAATCATTTTTTAAAGTATCGTTATTGAACGAAATAAATGAAACTATACATGTAATAATGATGATAATTGTTGTGTAACTAAATAGCATAAAATTTTAAACTTTGGTTGCTCTAAGCATTTCTCTTTTTCCAGGTGGACCTTCTAGTCTCTCCACAAAATACCCTACTTTTTCTAAATCTCTTCTTACTTGTCCCTTGGCACAATAAGTTACCAATACTCCATTATTAGAGGTTAAATTAAATAATTTATTAAAAACATCTACTTTCCATAATTCCGGTTGTTTATTAGGTGCAAATGCATCAAAGTATATAATATCGTACAATTTATTAATATTAAAATCTTTCAGTTCCAATGTGAATTTCTCAAGAGAAAATTGCTTATTAATTTTAACAGGCTTTTCCCAAAAAGATTGATGAATCAATTTAAAAGCATCTAATTGTTTAGAGTCTAGATTAAAATCAAGGTTGTCAATTATTTTCATTTCCAAAGGAAAAGGTTCTAAAGATGTATAATTTAAAGAGATATTTAATTTTAAGTTTTCTATATATGTTAAAATACAATTGAGGCCAGTCCCAAATCCTATTTCTAAAATATTTATGTCTTTAACGGATTTAAATAAATCAACAAAATAAAGAAATCCTTTCCTTATAAAAACATGAATAGATTCATTTAAAGCCCCATGGATCGAATGGTAATGTTCGTTTAACAATGAATTGTAAAGAGTAGAAGAACCATCAGCTGTTTGCTTAAAATGTAGATTATTCAATTACTTAAATTTTTTATTTGATATTTATATCCATCATAGGCTGCAACTGTATTTTTAAAAATACTAGAAGCCTCTTGAACAAATTTTTCAATATTATCATACCTAGCAGAAAAATGCCCTAAGATTAACATTTTAGAATTGGCACTTAATGCAATTTCAGCAGCTTGATTAGCTGTAGAATGCTTGGTTTTAGATGCTTTGTTCTTTAATTCCTCTAAAAATGTAGATTCATGATATATAACATCAACATCTTTAATAAATGGTATTATTTTTTTATCGTATTTGGTATCTGCACAATAAGCGTAAGATCTAGCTTTATTACCTGGAACGGTAACATCCTTATATTTAATAGCCTTGCCATTTACTATACAGTTTTCTCTATTTTTTAATTTTTTAATATCTCCAATTCCCAAACCTAAATCTTTAATTTTAGTTTTTATTATATTTCTTGGCGACTTTTTTTCTTTAAATAAAAAACCACAACATGGCACAGAATGATTTACTGGAAAAGAAAAAATTTCTAATATATTATCTTCAAAAAGCTTAGTGGATTTTTGAAAATTAAGTGGAATGAAATTCAAATCAAAATTGTAGATTTTTCCAGAAATTTCATTGTGGGCATTAATTAAATTCAACAGGTCTTTAGGAGCATATAAATTAATAGGGCTTTTTCTTCCAAGAAGACTCAAAGTAGATAAGTAACCAAATAATCCTAAAAAATGATCTCCATGTAGATGACTTATGAAAATATGGTCAATCTTAGAAAATTTACATTTATATTTTCTTAATTGGATTTGAGAACCCTCACCACAATCGATAAGAAAGTGTCGATCTTGAATATTTAGGTACTGAGAAGATGGATTTCTCTCTAAGGTTGGAATTGCGCCTCCACACCCAAGAATAGTTAGTTCAAACTTCATTTAATAAAGTTAGAACTGTCTAATGATGAACTATTAATCTTTTAGTAGATCTAACTAGACCATTACTAACAGAATAAAGATAAACTCCATTAGAAAAGATAGAAGTATTTACAGAAATATTATTTAATCCAACATTAGAAACAAAATTCTGTTGTAGAATTACCTCCCCTAGTAAATTGGTTATTTCAAAAGAAATGTTCTCTGAGTTTGTAGAGCTGTAACCAATATTTGTTGAATTATTTGAAGGGTTAGGTACAGGATTTTCTAGACTTAAATTAGAAAAACTAGAACCTAAAGAATTATCTGAAGTAGGACCTATATTGATAGAATAACCATTAAAACTATATGGAACAGGAAATGGAGTAAGAAAGATCTCAGTCCAAACTGTAGCATCTAAGGATATTTGGTAAGAACCATTGGTTGTTGGAGTTCCACTTATACTAGCGCAACCTACTGAATCATAATTCCAAGTGCAAGAAGGAATATCACATTGGTAAGTAAGACCAGGAGGTAAATTTGTTACAGAAGAAAGAATAATTGAATCAATAAGTTGCCCAGCAAAACTAGAATCTACATTTCCAGCATCTCTAGGAACCTTAAAATAAACAACTTCGTCGTAAAACACTCCAATATCTCCAGCTGGAAAGTTGGTTTGGGGTGTTGGCCAAACTCCAAATGTGGAATCAGCATAAGTAGGATCTGGCGTACACTGTGAATAAGCAAATGTAAAAGAGAAGAGCGAAAAAGTAATAATTAGTAATTTTTTCATGATATGTTTTTTAAGGCAGTTTCTTCATTATCAGTAATATTGAACACAGTATCTAGCTGAGAGATTGAAATAATTTTTTCAACCATAGGATTTAATCCAAAAATATTTAAGGAACCTTCTTTTTCTTTTACTATTCTGTTTCCAACTAACAAAGCACTTAAACCACTGGAATCACAATATTTAGCTTGGGACAAGTCTATTATAAAGTTTATACAACCGTTATTACTATGATGAAGAAATAAAGTTTTAAGCTCAGGAGCTATTAATGAATCTAACTTTTCAGAAACACATCTTACAATAGTAATATTTCCTTTGTCTTCTATTTTAAAGTTCAATTTTCAGTGATTTTTAACAAAAATAACATAATTCTTCAATTCTAGCTACGATTTATTGAACCAGCTAAAAGATATATAATAGCCATTCTTACCGCGACTCCATTTTCTACTTGATTTAATATTATAGAGTTATCCGAATCTGCTATTTCAGATGTTATTTCAACTCCCCTATTAATCGGACCAGGATGAAGAATGGTTATTGGCTTTTTAATATTTTGTAATATCTCTTTATTTACTTGAAACTGCTGAGCATACTCTCTTATTGAGGGAAAATACTGAATGTCTTGTCTTTCTAGTTGGATTCTTAATACATTAGCAACATCGCACCACTTTAAAGCTTTTTCCATATCATGAGACACCTCTACACCTAAATCCTTAATATACTTAGGAATTAAAGTTGTTGGACCGCAAACCATTACTTTAGCTCCTAACTTTTGCAATGCAAAAATATTGGATAAAGCAACTCTAGAGTGTTTAATATCTCCAATTAAAACTACTTTCTTGCCTTCTACCTCACCGAGTTTTTCTTTGATAGAATAACAATCTAATAAAGCTTGGGTTGGATGTTCATGAGTACCGTCTCCGGCATTGATAATAACAGTATTTGTTTTTTCTGATAAAAACTTTGCAGCACCAGAATGAGGATGCCTCATTACCAGTATATCCACTTTCATTGACAAAATATTGTTCGCTGTATCTACTAATGTTTCTCCTTTTTTTAAACTGGAATTACCAGCAGTAAAATTTACTATATCTGCAGAAAGTCTTTTTTCAGCAAGTTCAAATGACAGCTTTGTTCTTGTACTATTTTCAAAAAATAAATTAGCAATGGTGATATCTCGTAGTGTTGGCACCTTTTTAATTGGTCTATTTATTACTTCTTTAAAACTATCTGCAGTTTTAAAGATAAGATCAATATCAGACTTGGTTAAGTCATTAATTCCCAGCAAATGTGATATACTTAATTCTCTCATATTTAAATTGGTGAATACAATAATATTTGGTCTTTTCCATGTTCTTCTTTCCAAAGAACAGTTACTTTTTCTTCTTTAATAGTGTCAATGGATTTCCCTATATAATCTGCTCTAATAGGAAGATTTTGAACAAATCTTCTTTCAATTAAAGTTAAAAACTCTACTGATTGGGGTCTTCCAAAAGTCATAACAGCATCTAAAGCAGATCTTACAGTTCTTCCAGTAAAAAAAACATCGTCAATTAATATTACTCTTTTATTTTCTATAGAGAAATCGATATTTGTAACACTAGGAATTAATGGTTTTTCTTTCCTACCAAAGTCGTCTCTAAAAAAGGTAATATCCAAAGAGCCTGTTAGAACTTTTTTATTGATAGAATTTTCTAAACAGTTTTTTAATCTATTGGACAAAAAAATACCGTTAGGTTGTAAACCAATTAAAACTGACTCAGAAAAATCGTGGTGGTTCTCAATTAGTTGAGAACAAAGCCTGTTGATGGTTAGAGATACTTGCAGGCTATTTAGAATCTCAGTAGATTTCATTAAAAGTCAAAGATATAACCTATTTAGTAATAAATTCACATCGAATCCAAAAATCTTTGTAATTTATCCTAAATTCATTTCTTACTAGAACAATAACTTTATCAATAAACCATATTCTAAATAATTATAAAATGGAAAAATACATACTTTCTATAGATGCAGGTACAAGTAGTTCAAGAGCTTTGATAATTGATAAAAAGGGAAGTATTAAAGGTATTTCTCAGTTTGAATTTCCTCAGATATTTCCAAAGAAAGGCTGGGTAGAACATAATCCCAATGAAATTTGGGAAACACAATTAAAAGCAATTAAAGAAGTTTTAAAAAAAACTAAAATAAGTCCCGAAAGAATTCATTCTTTAGGAATCACTAACCAAAGAGAAACAACCGTAATTTGGAATAAAAAAACCGGTGAGCCTGTCTACAATGCCATTGTTTGGCAAGATAGAAGAACAGCAGAAATTTGTGACGATTTAAAAAAACAAAATCTAGAATCTATTTTTCAAAATAAAACAGGTCTTTTGTTAGATCCCTATTTTTCAGGAACTAAAATTAAATGGATTTTTGACAATAACCCCTCACTATATATACTTGCAAAAAATAACCAACTGGCTTTTGGAACAATTGATTCTTGGTTGATATGGAAATTAACCAATGGCAAACAGCACGTAACAGATGTCACCAACGCAAGTAGAACACTTATTTTTAATATTAAAAAATTAAAATGGGATCAAGAATTAATTGATTTAATTGGAATTCCAGATAATATTTTACCAAAAGTTGTTTCTTGTTCAGAACATGTTGGCAATACTGAAAAAAATATTCTTGGTGCAGAAATTCCAATAACTGGGATAGCAGGTGACCAACAAGCGTCTTTATTTGGACAAATGTGTCTAGAAGAAGGAGATATTAAAAATACCTATGGAACAGGATGTTTTTGCATGATGAATACTGGAGAGAAAATTGTAAAATCAAAAAACAGGCTCTTATCTACAATTGCCTATCAAATAAATAATACAACTTTTTACGCAATTGAAGGAAGTATTTTCACAGCAGGATCTCTTGTTCAATGGCTAAGAGATCAACTTGGAATAATTTCTAATTCTTCTGAAATTGAGTCATTAGCATCCACAGTAAAAGATAGTGGAGGAGTCACTTTTATTCCTGCTTTATCTGGTCTTGGTGCTCCCTACTGGAATCCTAAGGCTACTGGATCTATATTAGGAATAACAAGAGGAACTGAGAAAGGACACATTGCTAGGGCAGCTTTAGAAGGGATTGCAATAAGAACCTATGAAATAATACAAAACATGCAAAAGGATGCGAATACACAGTTTACCAATCTTAAAGTAGATGGAGGAGCAAGCAATAATAATTTATTAATGCAAATCCAATGCAATTTAATTGATGCAAATGTAATTAGACCTGTAATTACGGAAACTACAGCTCTTGGTGTAGGATATTTAGCTGGTTTGGGTTCTGGATATTGGAAATCCATTGAAGATTTGAAAAATATATGGAAACACGATAGAAAATTCATGCCAGAAATTTCTAATAAAGAAAAAATCTTATCCAAATGGAAGGAAACAATAAATGTTTTATATTAATTTTAATAAAAAATGGAAATACATCCTTATTTATCTGAACTTATTGGCACTGCAATACTTTTACTTCTTGGAAATGGTGTAGTTGCTAATGTGAATCTGAAAAAGACCTACGGAAATGGTCAAACTAAGTTGTTATTAATTGCTTTTGCATGGGGATTGGCTGTTTTTGTTGCTGCCTATATTACTTCAAAATCTAGTGGTGCACATTTAAATCCAGCTGTAACTCTAGGGCTGGCATTTGCAGGAAAATTTTCGTGGATTTTTGTTCCAGGATATATTTTAAGTCAAGTTATAGGAGCCATGATTGGAAGTTGGTTATGTTATATAATTTATATTGACCATTATAGAATTACCGAAGATGAAAACACAATTAGAGGAACATTTTGTACTGCACCAGCTATCAGAAATTTTAAAAACAATTTTTTTTCGGAGGTATTAGGAACATTTATATTGGTTTTTGGTATTTTATTTATAGCCAACCCAAATATAGAATTAAACAATTCTCCAATTGACAACTTTGGAATAGGGTCTCTTGAGGCACTTCCTGTAGGACTTTTAGTAATAGTAATTGGTATGACTTTAGGAGGAACAACAGGTTACGCAATAAATCCAGCTAGAGATTTTGGACCGCGTATTATTTATTCTTTGTTACCAAGAAAAAATAAAAAGCCAGACTGGAACTACAGTTGGATACCAGTAATAGCACCGTTTACAGGCGGAGCTTTAGCAGGTCTGATTTATTTATTTATTTCTTAATCTGATTTTAAAAAATCTATTGTCTTTAGAGATAACTCTTTCAAAGAATCTGGAAGATTTGTTTTGGTCCATGGGTGTTTGGAACCAAAAGTATGGTTGGTTCTAATTTTAAAAATACTAGAATTGGCTGCCCACTTAGCCATATCTAAAGCATATTGATTGGGAACAACTTGATCTAATGAACCATAACAGGCTAAGAACTTACCACTATAATTTAATAAAGCAGTTTTAATAGAAAGCTTTGATTCATTTTCTATAAAATCATTGTAAAACTGAATTGAAATAGGCATTTCTTGGTTGGTTCTTGAATTTGATATATACCTTATTCCATTTTCTTTCCATTGCTCTAATTCTTTATTTTTTGGAAATCTTTCTTTAAAATCGGCAACTCCTGCCCAAGAAACCAATTTATCAATTAAAGGATTATTTAAAGTAGACAAACATGCTATTGCACCTCCTCGGCTGTGTCCTACAATATAAATTTGTTCGTATTTACTATTGTAATTATTAAGAACAATATAATCTATTACTCTTTGTACATCATTTAACTCTATAGAATAATTATTTAAGCTAAAAGACTGTAAATCAGGAAAATTTGACGGGTTATCTAAAGTGCTACCATTGTGAGAGAAATTAAATTTTAAAAACTTAAAGCCGTTTTCAGCAAACAAGTTGGCTATTAAATTCCAACACCCCCAATCTTTAAACCCCTTGAATCCATGACAGAATACAACTAAATTCTTAGAATCTTTTTTGTAGGTTAGATCACCAATTATTGGTAAATCTTTGTCATTATCACTATTTATTATAAAAGTTTCTTTTAAAAACAATTTTATTCTTAAGAAACGGTAATAGTGTTGATCTTATCCCCTTCACTAATTAAATCAATCACCTCTAAACCATCAACTACTTTACCAAAACAGGTATGGTTTCTGTCAAGATGGGCTGTGTTATTTCTACTGTGGCAAATGAAAAATTGAGAACCTCCAGTATTTCTTCCAGCATGAGCCATGGACAATACTCCTTTATCATGGAATTGGTTTTCACCATCTAATTCACAATCTATACTGTAACCAGGACCACCAACACCAGTTCCCTCTGGGCATCCGCCTTGAATAACAAAATCTGGAATAACTCTATGGAAAGTAATTCCATTATAAAATTCTTTTTCAATTAAATCTATAAAATTCTTTACTGTTTTTGGAGCATCTTTTTCATAAAACTCAACAGTCATTTTTCCTTTTTCTGTATCAATAATAGCTTTTTTCATAATTTATTTATCTAGTTAACTTTTTATATTTTATTCGTGTAGGTACTATATCATTACCCAATCTTTTCTTTCTGTTTTCTTCGTATTCTGAATAACCTCCTTCAAAATAATAGATACTCGAGTCACCTTCAAACGCAAGGATATGGGTGCAAATTCTATCTAAAAACCACCTATCGTGAGAAATAACTACTGCACAACCTGCAAAACTTTCAATTCCTTCTTCTAGAGCTCTTAAAGTATTTACATCAATATCATTAGTAGGTTCATCTAGTAAAAGTACGTTAGCTTCAGTTTTTAAGGTCATAGCGAGATGTAATCTATTCCTTTCACCTCCTGAAAGAACACCTACTTTTTTCTGCTGGTCAGAACCTGAAAAATTAAACTTAGAAACATAAGCTCTTGAATTAATAGTTTGTCCACCTATCTCTAGATTGTCATTTCCTTCGCTAATTACATCATACACAGATTTATTTTCATCAATTGTTTTATGTCTTTGATCGACATATCCAATTTTAACTGTTTCTCCAACTTTAAACTCACCAGAGTCAGAACTCTCTTCGTTCATAATCATCTTAAACAGTGTTGTTTTACCAGCACCATTAGGACCTATAATTCCAACAATTCCAGCAGGAGGTAATTTAAAATTCAGATTTTCATACAATAATTTGTTATCATATCCTTTGGAAACGTTGATAGCTTCTATTACTTCTTTACCCAATCTTGGTCCATTAGGAATAGGAATTTCTATTTTAACCTCTTTTTCTTTTATAGACTGATTTAATAAATTTTCATAATTATTAAGTCTTGCTTTTCCTTTAGACTGTCTTCCTTTTTGGCCTTGTCTCACCCATTGCAGTTCTCTTTCTAATGCTTTTTTTCTTTTACTTTCTGTTTTTTCCTCTTGTGCTAATCTCTTAGATTTCTGTTCCAACCAAGAACTGTAATTACCTTTAAATGGAATACCTTCTCCTCTATCCAATTCTAAAATCCAACCTGCTACGTTATCTAAGAAATATCTATCGTGAGTAACTGCAATAACTGTTCCTTTGTAATTCTGAAGATGCAATTCTAACCAATGAACAGACTCTGCATCCAAATGATTGGTTGGTTCATCTAAAAGAAGAATATCTGGTTGTTGAAGTAATAATCTGCACAATGCAACTCTTCTTCTTTCACCACCAGAGAGATTTTTAATAGAAGTTGATCCTTCAGGTGTTCTTAAAGCATCCATTGCCAGCTCTAGCTTTGAATCTAAATCCCATGCATCTAATTGGTCGATTTGCTCCTGAACTTTTCCCTGTAGTTTAATTAGTGCATTCATTTTATCAGAATCATTCATGATTTCCTCATCCATGAACTGGTTATTTATATCGTCGTATTGCTTTAATAAATCTACAGTCTCTTGTGCACCCTGCTGTACAATTTCTCTTACAGTCAAATTCTCATCCAACTCTGGTTCTTGGGCTAAATATCCTACAGTATATCCTTCAGAAAAAACAACATCACCTTGGTAATTCTTATCTAGACCTGCAATAATTTTCATTACGGTAGATTTACCTGCTCCATTTAATCCTAAAATTCCAATTTTCGCCCCATAAAAAAATGACAAATGAATATTCTTTAAAATTTGTTTTCCTTCTGGAGTTTGCTTACCAACACCAACCATAGAAAAAATTATCTTTTTATCGTCTGACATATTTTTTAATTTGTTTATTTAATTGCAGTTTTCAATATATAAATCATTGAACTTTTTACCAACTTCTTCATTTGAATAATTCTTTATTGCAAAAGATCTAATTCTAGAAGGATTAAAGAAATCAGGATTTTTAACCATAAAATTCATTTCACTTAGTAGTTGATCAATACTTCCAGCATCCACTAATCTTCCTAATTCATTGTTAAATAGTTCTGGTATTCCTCCCACTTTTGTTGCAATGAATGGAGTTCCTGAGGAAATAGATTCTATTAAAACAAGAGGAAGATTCTCAATATTACTGAACAATACAAAAACATCTGCTTTTTGCATTTCTTCAGCAATTTGATCGTGTGTTTTTTCAGATTCAACTATTACAGTATTCTTAGTTTTTAAAGTACTTACTTTTTTAATAATCCAATCGACAGGACCATCTCCTATAATTTTTAATACCATATTTTTGTGCTTTATTTTTTCAAAAGCATCTATTATTCCAGAAACATTTTTAATAGAATCATCTAGAGTAGAAACATGTAAAAAAGTGAAATTATTTTTATTGGTATCTAATTCTCCAATATGAAATTTATCGGTATCTACCACATTTGGAATAATTTGATATTTTGCCTGGTAATTGGCATTAATCATACAATTTTTTAATTGTTTAGAAACAGGAGAAATCACAGATGAAAACCTAATACCAATCTTAATTAGCTTCATTTCCAAAAAACTTAAATTATACTTTGCTAAGTCCTGAAAACCATGCCAATTTTCAGAAACAACATAAGGGATTTTATATCTCCATTTTAAATAAAGTGCCTGCCAAATACCTGGATGCATTATATTCATGTGAACAATATCAAATTTTAATTTATTTTTCTCTTTAACAAAGTGAAATCCTTTAGTAAAAGCAACAAAATAATTTAGATACTTAAAAATACCTCTTTTAAAATAAACAATAGTTGTTTTAAGTTCATGATCTTGGAAATACTTAATTTCATAGTCTTTTACATTATCGTCTGCAACTATATATAGTACATTAATTGAATTGTATTTTGAAGCAGCCAATGCATGGTATCTCACAAAATTTCCCAAAGTTGTATGAACTCTACTTGGGTACCATGATGAAAGAAACAATACATTTTTCATTATTGAAAATAATTTTCAAGAGGACAAATTGGCAATTCTTTCCTCTAAAATTTTAATTTGTTTTTCAGCATCATTTTTTTTCTTGATTTCCAAATCCACCACTTGTTTAGGAGCATTTTCGGAAAATCTAGAATTATTAAGTTTTTTCATAACACTTTCAAGAAAGCCTTTCTTTTTTTGAATTTCAATTTGGATTTTTAAAATCTCTGATTTGGTATCAATTGAATCCGTAAAAGGAACAAAGAACTCATTGTTATTAACTACAAAGGAATAAGCTGCTGAAATTGATTCATCTGTAAAAACTAAACTTGATAAATTACATATTTTTAATAGTAATGAGTCAAATATATTGGACCAGTTGGTATTGACTTTAATATTTAGCTCTAAAAGAACCTTATTAGAAATATTTTTCTCTTTTCTTAAATTTCTAATCCCCATAACAATAGCTTGGAAGTTTTGAAATTCATTTAAAATTGTGGAATCCTCAATATTTTCTCTTGGCCATTTCGCATTAACAATATAAGTATTGTTTCTAGGTTTTAATTGTTGCCAAATTTCTTCAGCAATAAATGGAGTAAATGGATGAACTATTTTAAGGATTTTTTCCAAAACTAAAACTACTGAATCGTAAGTCTTTCTGTCAATTGGTTGCTGGTAAGCTGGTTTAATCATTTCAAGAAACCAAGAGCAATAGTCATCCCAAATAGTTTTATAGGTCAACATGAGAGCTTCGGAAATTCTGAACTTATCGTAAGAGCTATTTATATTAACTATGTTTTGAGAAACTTTAGATTCAATCCATTTTAAAGCAATTAATGAGGATTCTTCTTGTTCAATTTCATCAGAAACGGTCCAAGATTGAATTAATCTAAAAGAATTCCATAGTTTGTTGGTGAAGTTTCTTCCTTGCTCACAAAGATTTCTATCGAACAATAAATCATTTCCAGCTGGAGAAGAAAGAAGCATTCCTACTCTAACCCCATCTGCTCCATATTTTTTAATCAATTCTAATGGATCAGGACTGTTTCCTAAAGATTTTGACATCTTTCTACCCAATTGGTCTCTTACAATACCGGTAAAATATACATTCTTAAAAGGTGGCTTATCTACATATTCATAACCAGATATAATCATTCTTGCAACCCAAAAAAACATTATTTCTGGGGCTGTAACTAAATCGTTTGTGGGATAGTAATAATCTAATTCTTTTTTATCATTTGAAAAACCATCAAAAACAGCAATAGGCCATATCCAAGAAGAAAACCATGTATCCATCACATCTTCATCCTGAACTAAATCGTCTAACTTATATTGTTTATCTGATTGACTATTAAGTTTCTTTAGGGCTTCTGCTTTACTAGGAGCAACAATAAAATCTTCCTTTCCATCTCCATAAAAGAATGCTGGTATTTGATGTCCCCACCACAATTGTCTAGATATACACCAATCTCTAATATTCTCTACCCAATGACGGTAAGTATTTTTAAATTTTGAAGGATGGAACTGAACTGTATCGTTCATAACGTTTTCTAATGCTGGAATACTTAATTTTTCCATAGAACAAAACCACTGAAGAGATAATCTTGGTTCAATAATAGCATCTGTTCTCTCAGAGAATCCAATCTTATTTATATGGTCTTCTATTCTAATTAAGTAACCAGAACTATCTAGTTCGTCCGCTATAGACTTTCTCACGTCAAACCTATCTTGACCAACAAATAATTTTGCATTTTTATTTAAACATCCAGAGGAATCTAGAATGTTTATCACTTCCAATTGATGTTTCTTACCCAATTCATAATCGTTAGGATCATGGGCTGGAGTTATCTTAAGACAACCAGTACCAAATTCCATATCTACATAATCGTCAAAAATAATTGGTATACTTCTATTAATTAGAGGAACAATTGCCCGTTTGCCCTTAAGGGAGAGATATCTTTCATCTTCTGGGTTAATACAAATTGCAGTATCTCCAAGAATGGTTTCTGGCCTAGTGGTAGCGATATTCACCCACTCATCGTCTGAACCTTCAATTTTATATCTTAAATAATATAGTTTTGAATTTACTTCCTTGTAAAAAACTTCTTCATCACTCAATGCAGTTTTTGCTTGAGGATCCCAGTTTATCATTCTTTCTCCCCTATATATTAAACCTTTTTGATGAAGATCACAAAAAACGTTTATTACGCTTTTATAGTAATTATCATTCATTGTGAAATTGGTTCGATTCCAATCACATGAAGCTCCAAGTTTTTTAAGTTGGCTGAGAATAACTCCGCCATGCTTATGGGTCCATTCCCAGGCATGCTCCAAAAACTCTTCACGAGATAAATCTCCTTTTTTAATACCATCTGCTCTTAACTTTTGAACCACTTTAGCTTCAGTAGCAATAGATGCATGATCGGTCCCTGGAACCCAGCAAGCATTTTTACCAAACATTCTAGCTCTTCTTACCAAAACATCTTGAATGGTATTATTAAGCATATGTCCCATATGTAATACGCCGGTAACATTGGGAGGAGGAATAACTACTGTATAAGATTCTCTATCGTCAGGTTCGGAGTTAAACAAACCTTGATCTGTCCATATTTTATACCATTTGTCTTCCGATTCTGAAGGATCGTATGTTTTTGAAATTGCCATAATTTTTGTTACAGTTACAAAAGTAATTTTACATTCTTAAAACTGTGATACAATATTGCTTTTTTTTAGCTAATAATCCAATTTTGAAGAATTTGTTTTCCATAATCTGTCAATATACTTTCTGGATGGAACTGAATGCCAGATATTTTAAGATCTAAATGTCTAAAAGCCATTGCATAGTTCTCAAAATCTAAAGCAGTTACTTTTAGTTGTTTTGGAACATTTTTTATTACCCATGAATGGTAATGGCCAATATTTATGTTGTTTGGAACATTTTTAAAAAGAAAATCGTGATTTAAAATCTCTATCTGGGTTTGAATACCGTGTCTAACCTTTTTCAAATTATGAAGTTCAGCTCCAAAAAACTGTCCAATTGCTTGAAACCCTAGGCAAACTCCTAATATATTATTAGTTAAATGGTATTTTTCAATAGAATAATTTAACTCTTTATTTTCAGAAGGTAATCCAGGACCAGGTGAAAGTAAAATTTTATGTTCGTCTGAAATTAAGTCATGATTTATCTCATCGTTTCTGAAAATGGTAATTTCCTTACAATAAGGTTCTAAGTAATGAACTAGATTGTAGGTGAAAGAATCGTAATTATCTATAATTATTAATTTTATCAATATTTATTTATGTAAAAATTTCTTTTGAAATTAGAAAGATAATATTCAATCTTGCATAACTTGTTAGAATATTTCTATGAATAATTTTCTTTACTACATAATAATAATTCCAATTTCCAATTTAAACAACTTTTTTTTATACTTAGTTTCAGATTTTTTATATCTCATAGTTGGTAGATTATTAAAATATAGAAAAGCACTAATCACCAAAAACCTTAAAAATTCTTTTCCAAAAAAAAGCGAAAATGAAATAAAAAATATCCGAAGGTATTTCTACCAACATTTCTCAGATTTGATTGTAGAGAGTTTAAAGGGATTTACCATTTCAGAAAGAGGAATTAATAAAAAAATTAAATTAAAAAATACCGAGTTATTGAACGAAATGGCACAAAAGAAACAAAATATAATTCTAATTGGGGGACATTATAATAATTGGGAGATGAGTGCTCAAAAAATGCCTTTGGAATGTGAACATGAGCTTTTTGCTATTTATAAACCATTGAGTAATAAGTTTTTTGATAAAAAAATGAAAAATTCGAGAGAAAAATTTGGACTCAGAATGATTCCCATGAAAGAAACAAAGAATTATTTCCATACGGACAATGAAAAACCAAGAGCTATTATTTTCGGTTCTGATCAAAGTCCATCTAATACCAAAAATGCACATTGGATAAAATTTCTAAATCAGGAAAGTGCCTTTTTATTTGGAGCAGAGAAATATGCTAAAGAATTTAATTGGCCAGTTGTTTTTGTAAGTATCCAAAAAATAAAAAGAGGAACTTATGAAGTATCCTTTCAATTAATTACAGATCAACCAAAAAAGGAGGCTAAGGGAAAGATAATTAATGATTTTGCAAACCTTTTGCAAGCAGATATTAACCAAAACCCACCTTATTGGCTTTGGACTCATAATCGATGGAAAAAAAGTAAATAGCTATTTTACAGTAATTTATACGTTTTAAAACGTTTATAAATGATAATAAACGAATCTTAATCATTTAAATTTATATTTTTTTGAATTTTTGAATTTTAATTTGCAGTGTCGAATAAATATCGGCAATATTGTTAAACTAAAATCAAATATAAATATGAGAAATCTAAGAAACAAAGTACAATTAATAGGTAATGCAGGAAGCACACCAGTAGTTCAAGAAACAAAGAATGGTAATAAATATGCAAAAATATCTTTAGCTACTAATAACAACTACACCAATAAAGATGGTGAAAAAGTAAAAGAAACACAATGGCATCCTATTGTATTTTGGGGAAAGAAAGCTGAAATTGCAGAGAAATATATCTCAAAAGGACAAGAGGTATTTATAGAAGGTTCTTTAAATTATAGAACTTATGAAAATGACGAGGGTGAAAAGAAATATGTATTTGAAATAATCTCAAATGACTTATTATTACTAAATAACTAAGAAGAAATTATATTGATAATTTTTAAAGAGCCCTTTTGGGCTCTTTTTTTTATTTAATGATTTTTTTTACAAAATTATCCCAAGAATAAGAATCGTGCTTTTTAGAAATAGCGGAACTCATCTCCTTTTCCTTGTTATCCTGTGAAAAATAATCCAAAATATATTCACTAATTTCTTCAGGATTGGTAGAACTAATATATCCGTCTTTTTTATGATCTATTATTTCAGGCAGTCCCCCAACGTTGGTTACTAGCATAGGTTTATTATAATACATAGCTAATTGAGTAACACCACTTTGAGTAGCTGAAGTGTAGGGCAAGATTACTAGATTCGAAACTGAAAAGAAATCTGGAACTTGTTTGTTCGCTATAAATTGATTGTAAATTATAATGTTGTTTAAACTTAAATCTCTTATCAAATCTTGATATCTCTCTTCAGAATCGTAAAATTCTCCAGCAATAATTAATTTAATATTCTTTTCTACAATTAATTTATTTGACATTGCTCTTATTGCTAAGTCTAATCCTTTGTATTTTCTAATTAAGCCAAAAAATAAAATGTATTTACCTTCTTTAAGGTTAAGACTTTTAAGTGCGGAAGCTTTATCGGTAATTTTACTGTAAGTATTGTAAATGGGATGAAAAAGTGATTCAACATTTACTCTATTATTTATTTTGTTAATGTCCTTTTTAACTTTATCACTTAAGGTAAAATGAGAGTCACATTTATTTAAAAAATAATTAACCAACATAGTATCACCTAATCTTTTTTCATGGGCAATAGCATTGTCAACAATCCCAAAAACTGGAATTTTATTTCTTTTCAAATATCCACCAATTATTCCAAGACAGGGGGCGAAGAAAGGCATCCAGAATCTAATAAAAACTTTACTTGGATTTTTAGCCTTAATATATTTGGCTGTTCTCCACCATGAGATTGGATTAATTGAATTAATTATAGGAGATATTTTAAAGTTAAAAGCTTCCGATTGCTCTACTCTATTTTGAGATTTTCCAGGGAAAAGAAATTTAGGATACTGTAGAGAAAAAGAAATTATTTCCACTAAATACCCTTTTTCTTCTAAGGATTTGGCCAATGCTTCATTAAAATCTGAAATCCCTCCTCTTAGTGGAGAAGCAGGACCAACTATAATGATTTTAGTCATTAACGTTTAATTTTTCTCTGATTTGATATTGGTTTCTATTTGGAGAATTTCTAGACAACATTTCACCTAAAAAACCAGCAAGAAAAAACTGAACACCTATTATAATTGAAGTTATAGAAATATAAAACTCTGTCCTGTTGGCAATTAATTTTGCACCCTTGTCCAGAAAAATTTTATCTATACCAATGTAAATTAAAAAACTAAAGCCTATTATAAAAACAAAAATTCCTAGGGTGCCAAATAAATGCATTGGTCTTTTCCCAAATTTCCCAATAAAAGTTATACTAAATAAATCTAAAAAACCAAAAATAAAACGTTCTAAGCCAAATTTAGTTTCTCCAAATTTCCTAGCTTGGTGCTTCACTACTTTCTCTGTTATATTTTGAAAGCCTGCCCATTTAGCAATTAATGGTATATACCTATGCATCTCCCCATAAACTTCAATATTTTTAACCACATCTGACTTGTAAGCTTTAAGACCACAATTCATATCATTGAGTTTAATTCCAGATACTTTTCTTGTAACTGCATTGTATAATTTAGTAGGAATTGTTTTAGAAAGTGGATCTTTTCTATCTTTTTTCCAACCAGAAACAATATCAAATCCATCTTTATTAATCATTTCATAAAGACCAGGTATTTCGTCTGGAGAATCCTGTAGATCCGCATCCATAGTAATAACAACATTTCCAATTGAAAGGTCAAAACCAATGTTTAAAGCTGCAGATTTTCCGTAATTTCTTCTAAAAGAAACTCCTTTGATATTTTTATTTTTAGATTGAAGATTGTTGATTACTTCCCACGAATTGTCCTTACTTCCATCGTCAATAAAAATAAGCTCATACTTTAAATTTGAGCTTACAATAACTTTATCTATCCAATCCGAAAGCTCTGGCAATGATTCTGCTTCATTGTAAAGTGGAACTACTATAGATAAATCTAAATTCATACAACAAATATATTGAAGTTTATCAATAGGATTTGTTAATTCTTTTTAATTAAATTTTTTATTTATTAGTATTAATAGAATTATATTGGGCAGCTAATGATTAAAATCATCACTTTTTAATTGTAAACCCTAGATGAAAGCACTAATTCTAAAAGAAATAAGATCTTATCTAAGTTCTATTATAGGTTATGCTGCTATTATTGTTTTCTTAATTAGCTCTGGATTCTTTGTTTGGATACTTCCTGGAAATAATAATATAATTGATATGGGAGAATCTAGTTTACAAACATTTTTTTCTCAAGCACCAGGGATTTTAATGTTTTTATTCCCCGCATTTACCATGCGATGTTTTGCAGAGGAGAACAAAACCGGGACATTAGAACTATTAGTAACCCAGCCGATATCCATATTTAAAATTATTCTTTCCAAATATCTAGCTGCTAGTTTTCTTGCAGTTTTAACAATTCTACCTACTTTGATATATTATATAAGCGTCCATCAAATGGGAGAAATTGTGGGTAATATTGACCACCCTTCTACTATTGGAGGTTACCTAGGTCTTTTATTGCTTAGTATTACCTATGTTGCAATTGGAATTTTAGCATCCAGTCTTTCCAAAAATCAGGTAATTGGTTTTTTACTAGGGCTATTTTTTAATTTCATAATCTATGTTGGCTTTTCCTATTTAGCAGTATTTGTTGGTGATCCATTGGACTACTATTTAATGAATTTGAGTATGCTAGATCATTTCAATGCATTACAAAGAGGGATAATTGATTCTAGAGATATTGCATACTTTTTATCTGTTATATTTTTAACACTTTATCTTACAAAGATAGTATTGAAGAAAAAGTAAATGAAAAGGATTTATTCAAAATATAAGAGCATCTTAAATCTAGCAATAGTTATTGCATCCTTAATTGTTTTTAATATTGTAGCAAATAAAATATTTTTCAGAATAGATTTATCTTCTGATCAAATTCACTCTTTATCTCCAAAAACAAAAGATCTTCTTGTCAATCTTGAGGATATAATTAGTGCCGATGTTTATTTAGATGGAGATTTTCCTGCAGAAATTGAGAAACTTAAAAAAGCCCTTTCAGAAAAGTTAGATGAATTTAAAGCTTTTGGTGGAGAAAATTTCAAAGTTAATTTCATAAATCTTGATGAAGATCCTGAACTAGCGAAAGAATTCAAAAATCAAGTTTTTAATGATGGACTAGATTATAGTGACATATTGATTTCAAGAGATAGCAAACAAGAAGTAGTTAGAATTTGGCCTGGAATTATATTAAGAATGGGAGATCAATTTAAAGCTGTTCAACTTTTACAAAAAGGAAAATTTCCAATTTCTCAAGTTATTATCAATCATTTCAACGACCAATTGGAGTACAACCTAATTCTTGGAATAAATAATCTTTTAAAACCTACAACTAAAAAAATTAAGTTTTTAAGAGGACATGGAGAACTTGACAATGCAGATGCGTGGATAATAAGAGACCAACTTATAAAGAATTACGATGTGGATACCATAAGAATTAAACAATTAAAAGTGAAATATTACAATGAAACCATTGAAATATCCAACAATAAATACGATTCTTTAATTAAAAATAAAATTGATTCAATTTTCATTTCTGAGAGATCAATACCAGTTTTTGATGAATTTGGTAATCCAAATAAAAATGCAAAGAGATATATTACTAAAACCTTCCAGAATCAAGAAATTTCTAAATTCCTGAAAGATGTTTCGAAAATTAGTGAAGATCTAGATGTTTTAGATGAAACAGACCTGTTATTAATTGCCAAGCCAAAAACCTCTTTTTCAGAGAAAGAATTATTCATAATTGACCAATACGTTATGAATGGAGGAAAAATTATTTGGATGGTAGATATGTTGGAGGTAAATGAATCTGAATTAGTGGATACTAATATAACTTATGCTAGACCTTTAAAACACCAACTACAGCAATTTCTATTTAAATATGGAGCAAGATTTAATGTAAATATGATTAATGACGTAAGATGCGCTCCAATAACTAGAGAAGATGGATTAGGTAGAATTCCAAATTGGTATTTTTATCCTCTATTATACCTTGACAAACCATCTATTTATCTAAATAATGTTGGACCTATAAAAACAAGATATGTCTGTTCAATTGATACTGTTGGAGATGATAATATTAAAAAAACTGCATTATTAAAGTCATCTGCTGAATTTAAAATATTAAGACAAACTTCTGTCAATTATCAAAATTTATACAATTACAATCCAAGAAATTTTGATATTGATTTAAATAATGAAGCTCCTGTTTCAGCATGGTTGTTTGAAGGGGTTTTTAAATCAAATTATGAAAATAGGGCTGTAAGTAAAGATTTTAAAAAATTTATATCCAATCCTATTGTTAATTTCAAATCAAAAAGTAAGGAAACTAAAATGATTTTTATTGGCGATGGAGATTTGATAAGAAATGATTTTATAAAAGCGGATAATCAAATTAAACCAGTTCTGCTTTCATTTGAAAGTGCAGACTATGGGACTTCTGAATTTTTCCCAAGATATGGCAATGAGGTATTTTTTCTAAACATTGTAGACGAACTGTTAGATAGAAGCGAACTTATTCCTTTAAGATCGAAAATGAACATGCCAAGACTTCTTAATAAAGAAATTTTTGGACAAAGAAATTTTTGGCAACTTATTAATATTATGATTCCTTTAATATTAGTAATCGTTATTGGCCTAATTAATCAATATAGGAGAAAAAAGAAATATGCATAAAAAGTTTTTTAAAGTCACGATATATAGTTGGTTACTTTTAAGTCTATTTAGTTGCAACAATGATTCTAGCTATTATGATTTAAAGGATTTTGCAATTAAGGATACCTCAAAAGTTATTAAGTTTAAAATTTCAGATACAGAAGATAACAGCATTGTAATTTCAAGAAGTGTCAGTTCCAATAAATGGATAATAGAAGGTTCTAAATATACAGCAAATAAATCCAGTGTGGATTTATTAATGGAAACCTTTTATAGAATTAGAGTAAAACAAGATGTTCCTAAATCTGCTTTTAACACTGTAATTAATCGACTTTCAGTAAGACATAAGAAAGTAGAAATATTTCTAGAAAATGACAAGGCATTCAAAACATGGTTTATTGGCTCTCCTACTCAAGATCATTTAGGAACCTACATGTTACTTCAGAATGGAAATAATAAAAGCTCGAAACCTTACATTACTTACAAACCTGGAATGTATGGATCTCTAGATGTTAGATTTTTTACAGATTGGAAAGGATGGAGATCTCCTCGTGTTTTTAATTATCCAAATCCTAAAAGCATAAAAAATATTTCTGTGAATTTTTCTGAAAAACCCAAGGAGAGTTATACAATATCTTACAAAGATGATACCCTCAAGTTATTTGATTTAAACAACAAAGAATTAAACAACTATGATTCTATTCAGGTGAAGCATTATTTGTCTCACTTTGAAAATGTTAGTTACAATAAAATCATGTTTGAAAAACAAAACGTTATGGACTCTATTTTTAAAAGTAAGCCACATTACTATTTTGAGTTAACAGATTCTTCCAACAAAGTTACTAAAGTTGAATTTTGGAAAATTAAAGATATTGATTCTTCAACAGGTTGGGATGCAGAACATGGCTATATTCGAGTAAATAAAAACAATGAGCTTTTAAGAGCTCAATATTTCAACTGGGAAATCTTATTTAAACCCCTTAGTTTTTATACTAGGAGATATTATTAATTAGGTGTTAATAAATAAGGTTAATACTAATAGTATATTATTAATACTATTCTGATATTTATAGCATTAACCTATTTATTATGAAGTTTATAGTTTCAAGCCAAGTATTATTAAAGCAATTACAATCCATTGGTGGTGTTCTTAATAGTTCTAACACACTTCCAATTTTAGATAATTTTTTATTCGAAATTCAAGATCAGAAACTTACCATATCTTGTTCGGATTTGGAGTCCACAATGACATCTACTATTTCTATAGATGCAAAAAGTGAAGGTAGTATTGCTATTCCAGCAAAAATGTTGTTAGATATTTTAAAAACATTTCCCAATCATCCCCTTACCTTCTCGATAGATGATAAAATGGGAATAGAAATTTCTTCTGATTATGGAAAATATAAATTAAGCGGTTATTCTGGTGTTGAATTTCCTAAATCCCCAGTGATTGAAGCACCTTCAACGGTTTCTATTAGCAGTCATATTTTTCAAAGAGCTATTGAAAAAACAATTTTTGCATCTGGAAATGATGATTTAAGACCGGTAATGAGTGGTATATTTGTTCAGTTATCCGAATCTGATTTAACATTTGTTGCTACTGATGCTCATAAATTGGTTAGATATACAAGAAATGATGTTAAATCTTCTGCTGCAGCATCATTTATTGTTCCAAAAAAACCCATGAACTTATTAAAAGGATTGCTTCAAAATTTTGAAGGCGAAGTAACTATTAAATACAATGAATCTAATGCTAGTATTGCATTCAATGATATTTTACTTACTTGTAGATTAGTAGATGGCAAATACCCTAACTACGATGCTGTTATACCAAAAGAAAACCCAAACAGATTGACCGTAGACAGAAATGCTTTTTTTCAATCCATTAAACGAGTAAGCATTTTTGCAAACAAAACTACTCACCAGGTAAGATTAAAAATTAATGGAAGTGAACTAAATATTAGTGCAGAAGATGTGGACTTTTCTAACGAAGCTAATGAGAGATTGACCTGTTCTTATGAGGGTGAATCTATGGAAATTGGTTTTAATTCAAGATTCTTAAATGAAATGCTTCAAAATATTGATTCTGACAATGTTATATTTGAACTTAGTGCACCCAATAGAGCTGGTATTCTAATTCCAGACAACAGTGAAGACGGCGAAGATATTTTAATGTTAGTAATGCCTGTTATGCTTAACTCTTAACCTAACTTAAAATTTTTTAAGGTATTGGTGATGATTTTTATACAATCGTCTAATTGATTTTTAGTTATTGTTAGTGGTGGAGCGAACCTTATTATATTTCCATGGGTTGGCTTAGCTAATAGTCCGTTGTCTTTCATTTCAAGACATAAGTTCCAAGCAGTATTGCTTTCTTCCGTATCATTAATTACAATAGCATTAAGAAGTCCTTTTCCTCTTACCAATTTGACTATTGGTGAATCTTTTATAAACTTATTTAATTCTTCTCTAAAATATTCTCCTAAATTGTAAGCATTTTCTGCAAGATTTTCTTCAATAATAACTTCTAAAGCTGCTTGTGCAACTGCACATGCTAATGGATTACCTCCAAAAGTAGAACCATGTTCTCCTGGCTTTATGCACATCATTACCTCATTATTTGCCAAAACTGCGGAAACAGGAAATACACCACCAGAAAGTGCTTTTCCGAGAATAAGTAAATCGGGCTTGGCATTTTCATAATCTGAAGCCAACAACTTACCAGTTCTTCCTATACCGGTTTGAACTTCATCTGCTATAAAGAGAACATTGTACTTATCACATAAGCTTCTCACTCCTTCTAAATAGCCTTCGTCTGGAACTACAACACCAGCTTCGCCCTGAATAGGTTCAACCATAAAGGCTGCAACATTAAAATCTTTTAATTCTGTTTCTAGTGCTTCTAAATCGTTGTAAGGAATTAAATCATAGCCGGGCATGTAGGGACCAAAGTCCTTGTAAGAAAGAGGATCGTCTGAAGATGAAATTGCTGCTAATGTTCTACCCCAGAAATTGCCTTTAGCAAAGATTATACGAGCTTTATTTTCAGGAATTCCTTTTTTTAAATAGCCCCATTTTCTAGCCAATTTATTGGCAGTTTCTCCTCCTTCTACACCTGTATTCATGGGCAAGACTTTGTCATAATCAAACAAATCACAAATGAACTTTTCGTAAGGTCCAAGAGCAGAATTGTAAAATGCTCTACTTGTTAAAGTTAATTTCTTAGACTGGTTAATTAATGCATTAATAATTTTGGGATGACAGTGGCCCTGATTAACAGCAGAATAGGCACTTAAAAAATCAAAATATTTTTTTCCTTCACAGTCCCAAACATGCACCCCTTCTCCCCTTTCCAATACTACTGGAAGTGGATGGTAATTATGTGCTCCAAAATCATTCTCGAGTTGCATTAATGAAGTAGAATCAGTCATATTTAATTTTTTGACAAATATAATAATTCGTTTCTTGAAGAGAATTAATTTTTTAAATAAGTGATATTTAAAGTATAATTAATTTTCTTTGCATTATGTCAATACCAAAGACCATCAATTTATCAAGAAAAAAAATCATTTCTTCCACTGGAAAAGCATTAAAAGATTTTTCAATGATTGACCATGGAGATAAAATAATGGTTTGTATTTCAGGTGGTAAAGACAGCTATACCATGTTAGAAATGTTCATACATTTCCAGAAATATGGAGATATAGATTTTGATTTTATTGTTGTCAATATGGATCAAAAGCAACCTGGTTTTCCTACGGAAGTATTGCCAAAATATTTATCCAATCTTAAAGTCAATTTTAAAATTATTGAAAAAGATACTTACAGTATTGTAAAAGATAAAATTCCAGAAGGAAAAACAATGTGCAGTTTATGCTCAAGATTAAGAAGAGGAACTCTATATGATGAAGCAAGAGAACTTAACTGTAATAAAATTGCATTAGGTCACCATATGGACGATATTATTGAAACCTACTTTTTGAATTTATTTTTTAGTGGTAAAATGGAGGCAATGCCTCCAAAGTATTTAATTGACAAGAGAGATTTAATTGTAATAAGACCATTGGCGTATTGTAAAGAAGAAGAAATTCAAGAATATTCTGATTTAGTAAAGCATCCTATAATTCCTTGTAACTTATGTGGATCGCAAACCAATCTTCAAAGGAAAAAGATAAAAGCCCTTATGAAAGAATGGGAGCTTATTTACCCAAATAGAAAAGCAATAATATTTAAAGCTTTACAAAACATCTCACCATCTCATATGTTAGATAGAAATATTTTCAATTTTGAAGATCTTCAAGCAGTAGAAGACTCCAACTTATTTGTTTGAAAAAGATTTTAATTGTTTAATAATTGTAATATTATTAGAAGTTCCAGCAAAATGGTACTTTGAATTAGAGTAATTAATCTTAAGGTTTTTCACTTTAAAACCAACTCCCCAAGAAATTCCAGTTGTTCCTGGTCTAGATTCTGGTTGAAGATTATTTCTTGATAAAAAATCATAGCCAAATCTCATATTAAAATTCTTTGAAAATAAAAATTCTGTTCCAATTATAATATGATTGAAAAAATTAGAGAACAATTGATTAATTTGAATTGCACTTTGGTTAGTAGTTTGAGTATTTGATGAATTACTCCATCTATTCAAATGATGGTAAGATAAATGAAATCTTATTGGAGCATGTTTTAATTTAGTATTTAATCCTAAAACAGAATTAAATGGTAATTTATTTTTAGCATTGGATTCTTGATAGCTTTTAATAGAAGTTCCGATATTGCTCAATAGTAAATAGCCACCTAGCTGCTTTTCCTCTTCGAAATAAGTTATACTAATGTCAGAGCCAATAGCAAATGATTTGTATTGTTCAAATACAGAACCAAGAAATTTTAAATTAACACCAATCTGAATATTATCATTTAACTTTTTAGAATGACCTAATTGAAATATCCAATCGCTAGCTGTAAATGAATTTCCCAACGAATTTCCTGATGGGGTGTAATATTCAAAATCTCCGTAGTTATTATAAAACAAGGACGCTGAAAAAACACCTTTTTCTTTTACTTTAAAATTGTAATTAACCATTCCAAAATCAGAATCTGCAAAATGATTGTTGTAGTTAATCACCAACTGATTTTCGTGATTGGAAAGAAGATTAGATGGTAGAAATATAGCTATTGAAGCATCCTCAGAGTCAAAAACACCTATTGGGTACCCACCAAGAGATGAATTTCTAGATGTACAATTGTTATTTAGAATAGAATAAGATGTAACTGCTTGTTGCGAAAAGCAAAAACTTACAGATAAAATTAAAATGATTAAAACCTTTAATCTAAACATAAAACAACAACGATTTAAATAGAACTTTATTATTTAGACATTAAATCTAAAATGCATTACATCTCCGTCATTCACTACATATTCTTTTCCTTGAATCATTAATTTACCTGCTTCTTTGACAGAACTTTCAGAACCATACTCTACAAAATCACTAAACTTGATTACTTCAGCTTTTATAAATCCCTTTTCAAAATCTGTATGAATTACACCTGCAGCTTGTGGGGCGGTCATGCCTTTTTTTATGGTCCATGCCCTTACTTCTTTTTCTCCTGCAGTAAAGTAAGTCTGCAAGTTTAATAAAGAATATGCATTTTTTATAAGCTTACTTACCCCTGGTTCTTTAAGTCCTAGATCCTCTAAAAACATTTTTCTTTCCTCAAAATCATCAAGCTCAGCTATATCTGACTCAATTCCTGCACCTAAAACTAATATTTCAGCATTTTCATTAGCAACTAATTCTTTAACATTATCTACATGCTCATTTCCAATAATTACAGAACTTTCATCCACATTACAAACATAAATAACTGGTTTTGCTGTAATAAGTTGTAATTCATCTAAAAACTTGAACAAACCCTCATCAATATCCAAAGATCTGATTGAATTCCCAGAAACAAGATGTTCTCTTGCCTCAGTATAAACTTTATAAATTTTCTCAGATTCCTTATCACCAGATTTAGCCTTTCTTTCAATTGCTCCAATTCTCTTCTCTAAAGTTTCTAAATCTTTTAATTGTAATTCTAAATCAATAATCTCTTTATCGGAAACAGGATTCACATTTCCATCAACATGAATAACATTATCGTCGTCAAAACATCTTAGTACATGAATAATGGCATCTACTTCCCTAATATTAGCTAAGAACTGATTTCCAAGACCTTCTCCTTTGTGTGCACCTTTTACTAATCCTGCAATATCTACAATTTCAATAGTGGTTGGAATAACTTTTTCTGGATTGACTAATTGTTCTAGATTATTTAATCTACTGTCGGGAACTGTTATAGTTCCAACATTTGGTTCAATTGTACAAAAAGGAAAATTAGCAGATTGCGCTTTGGCATTGGAAAGACAATTAAAAAGAGTAGACTTACCAACATTAGGCAATCCAACAATTCCACATTTTAGAGCCATTAATTTATAATTTAAAAGTAAATATTTTAGTTATTTATAATCTGTAAAATGCCTTGATTTTTTTCTTTTCCCTCATCAAAACTTAAGAAAAAATAATAAGTTCCCGATCCCAACGGATTGCCTTTGGAGTTGGTTCCGTTCCATTGGTTTTTGTAAGCGGAATCTTCAAAAACAACTTTTCCCCACCTGTTTAGAATTATCAAATTCACATCGTCATAAATCGATGCGAAATGGGTGTAAAAGTAATCGTTAAGATTGTCTCCATTTGGAGTAATAACATTTGGAATGTCACACTTTTCAATTACTAAATCTTCAGATGTAGTTTCTTCACCACACTCATTTAGAACTGTTAATTGGATTTCGTGATTTCCAATAGTATAGTTATTACTATTTAGAAGTAAGGAATCTCCAATTGAAATTATCTCTCCATCCATGTCTGTCCACTCATAAGTAAAATCAGTATTGGTATTGTAAATTACAGAGAGAATACTTTGTCCAACACAAAAAGTATCTAAAGAAAAAGGGAAAGGTTCTGGTTCTTCATTAAACTCAACTATGTGTATTAATGTATCGTTGCAATACACATCGAATAATCCCATAAAGTATGCACCAGGTTCTGAGGCAGTTATTGTTGGGTTGGCGACAGTATTATTTGGATCAAAAGATAAAGTTCCAAAATCACTATAATAAAGCCATAATCCACCTGAGGGAGGTAAATAATTTGAAGTATAATCAAAATAGTCATCACAAGTTGTAGTATCTCCTATTATTGAGCCCCCTTGAATTGTTTGAACTGTAATAACTGTATCGTAATAACATCCAAACTCGTCCTCAACAACAAAAGTATAATTTGTAGGTCCAAGACTATTTGGCTGAACTATAATGTTGGTATCCTGATTGGAAATAATTGTTGTATCAGGCAACCAGTTGGTGGATGTTATGGAAGGAGCATAAGTTTCACTATTTGGATGAAGAGTACTATTAAAATAAATTCCCCATTCACAAATATAACCGTCATCAATCCCCAAATTATCTCGTACAGTTAGTGTCCAAGTACCGTTAATTGGACAACCAGTAAGTGCAGGAACAAAACTTTGCTCAGGTTGGTATAATCCTGGTGTTACCATTTGACCAGCACTAGGACCAGTAGCAGTGGTTGGGGTAAAACCATTTACCCATGCTGGCATGGCATTACCTGAATTGGAAAAACAGTATTCTTCACAATAACCTATATTTCCAGTATTATTGTCATAGGCACCTCCTAAAAATGTACTACCTCCTCCAAAACCTCCTGGGAATAGTCCAGAGCCAGAGTAACTATTAAATACATTTATACTTAAACCACTAGGGCAAGTAAGCATCATTTCTAAATCACCTAAATAAGAATGTTCCATTTTAACACACATTTTTTCAATGTCAGAAGCATTTTGAATAGTAATTCCAGGTGTAAATCCAGAAATACTAATATCAGTTGTATAATTAATTCCTGAACCATCAGGAAGATAAGTTTGGGTACCAAAAACACCTCCTATTGGAAAGTTGGTAGAGACTGGGTCCACCCCTACTGTATCGGATCCAGTAACTCCACCAAATAGTTCAGTAACTCTTCCTAAACAAATGGGAGATTGAGCTGGTCCACAAGTGGAAAAACTGGGTCTAGTAGATACTCTAATTTTACAAAAACTATATCGGAATTGACCAAAAGAATCTTCAATTTTCAAAGTAACAAAATATCCATTTCTTGCAGGTGGAGTAAATAGAAAAGAGTTGGTTGTGTAAGAAGATCCATCACTTAATTCCCAAGAAACAGTATAGCTATTAGACTGCATGTATCCACCTCCACTAAGTGCTGCAGAATCACCACCTGGCTCATAAGGAAAATATGGCTCAGCTACAAACTCAACAATGTCACCAAAACAAATATCTACATATCCAGTATCTATTGGAAATAAATCATTTAAAGTGTCTCCTGATCCGTTGGCATTTCCTGTGATAAATGCGCTGATATGATTGGAAAATGGTTGAATAAGATTGGCACAAGATAAGTTGGCACCCCAACCGGTACCTTGAAAAGAAGCATCACTTACAAATTTAAATGTCAAACATCCTGAGGTATTTGCCCAAGAAGCTGGAATATTAACGCCGTTTGGAAAAGTTGAATCGTTTATGGCAGCAAGTAAAGGATCATTTACTGTAGGACCATCATATACGTATAACGTATCTGTTGGATGTATATTTAAAACATATCCGTTTGCAGGATCGTTTAAAATTGCCAAAACCATTTTTGAGCCTGTAGAATCTGGACATAAAGTGATGGTTTCATATTCGTTAGGGCCATAAGGTAAAGCGTCCCCACCAGCATCTCTAAAATTAATAAAAGAACCGTTGTTAAAATCCGTGTCACAGTTACAAGGACCATTGTTAGTATTGGAAGTCCAATCATCATCTGAAATCAAAACCTCAGGTTGGGCATATACTTCAAAAATGAAGAATATATTAAATAGGAATATATATATAAACTTATTCAACTGTTTTCATTTCGTTTTTAAGATGGTTGATTGACTTTAAAACCAATAATGTATTCCAATTGGAAACAAGATAGTATTGATAATCATTCATTAAAAAATCAACATCCATTTTGTCAATGTCTAATTTGGATGTGTCGCCTATTGAAATCGTGCCAGCTAGTCTATTAGAAAATGACTTTTCTTTAGGGATTTCTAAAAAGTAATAACCACTTTTATTTAAATAGTTAATGTTTTTTTTCTTGCTAAGAAAATCTATCAATTCTTGGTTTTCAAGGATATTTGAAGAAGTTTCTTTTTGTGAGAAAAAAGAATTACTGAATAAAAAAACTATAAATAACAAGGATAATCTTTCCATAAAATTCGAAAATACAATTTTATAGGAAACTAGAACAACATTAACAGAAGATATTGTAAAAAAAGCAAATTGATATAATTTTTTGATTATTAAATTTAATTAATAAAATAGTTACTGAAAGTTGTTAACAGTCACCTTATAGAATAACTATATGCTTATTTTTGAATATTAAATTTTAAAAATGAAAAAATATAATTTAGAATCCTTGGAAAAATTTACTAGCCAAGTAAGAAGGGATATTGTAAGAATGGTTCATGCTCAAAATTCAGGTCATCCGGGAGGTTCTCTTGGATGTGTAGAATATTTTACTGCAATCTATAAGGTTATAATGAACCATAGTTCTAATTTCTCTATGGATGGTAAAAATGAGGATTTATTTTTTCTTTCCAATGGACACATATCCCCTGTTTTTTATTCTGTTTTAGCTAGAACTGGCTATTTCCCAGTAAAGGAACTCAATACTTTCAGAAAAATTGATTCTAGACTTCAAGGACATCCAACAACTCATGAAGGTTTGCCAGGAGTAAGAGTGGCAAGTGGTTCTTTAGGACAAGGTTTAAGTGTTGCAATTGGAGCAGCAACCACCAAGAAATTAAATAAGGATACTAGTTTGGTTTATACACTACACGGGGATGGAGAACTTCAAGAAGGCCAAATTTGGGAAGCTGCCCTATATGCTTCGGCAAAAAAAGTAGATAACTTGATTTCTACCATTGATTTTAATGGAAGACAAATAGATGGAGATGTAGATGATGTACTTTCTCTAGGAAATTTGGAAGAAAAATGGAATGCGTTTGGATGGAAAACGTTAAGTTGTAATGGTAATAACCTGCAGGAGATGATTGCAACTTTAGAAACAGCAATAAGTTTAACAGGGAAAAAACAACCTATAATGATTATTATGAAAACTGAAATGGGTTACGGAATTGATTATATGATGGGGTCTCATAAATGGCATGGTGTTGCCCCTAATGACGATCAATTAGAAATAGCTCTAAATCAACAAGTTGAGTCTTTAGGAGACTATTAATACTTTAATAGTTCAATTAGAATTTATGCAACTTTATTTTAAAATATCTTTTTTAATCCTATTAAGTTTTTTTAGTAGTGTAAATGCTTTTGGACAAAATGAAGATGGGAAAATTAGAATACTATTTATTTTTGATGGATCCAATAGTATGAATGCTCAATGGGGAAATAGTAGTAAGATAACTATTGCCAAGCAGTTAATGATACAAACTATAGACAGTCTGAAAATGCTTGAAAATGTAGAATTAGCATTAAGAATGTATGGACATCAAACAAGAATTGTTCCCGGTAAACAAGACTGTTCAGATACTAAATTAGAAGTGCCATTTGCAGATGCTAAGGAAAATCATTTCAGTATAATTAATAAAATTAGGTCCTTAGAACCTAAAGGCACTACCCCAATAGCACGATCTTTGGAATATTCTGCAGATGATTTTCCAGATTGCGAAAATTGTAGAAATATTATTATTTTATTAACTGATGGAATAGAGGCATGTGATGAAGATCCTTGTGCTGTTGCAATTGCCCTTAAAGAAAAAAAAATTAAACTTAAACCTTTTGTTATTGGACTTGGACTAGATACTTCTTACTTAAGTCAGTTTCAATGTATAGGAGAGTTTTTAAGTGCAGAAGATAAAGACTCATTTAAAAGCGTTTTAAAATTTGTTATAAGTCAAGCTCTAAACAACACGACAGTGCAAGTAAATTTAAATAACGCAAGAAATCTTCCTGAAGAAACAAATGTTACTATGAGTTTTTATAATGATAAAAACGATAAATTATTACACACCTACATGCACACGATAAATAGATTACAAAACCCAGATACTATTGCCTTAGATCCACTTTATACCTATAAACTAGTTGTGCATACGGTACCAGAAGTTATTGTAGAAGGAATTAAAGTCATTCCCGGCAAACACAATATTATAAATGCATATACCCCCATGGGAGAGCTTAATTTGAAGATTCAAGGCTCTATTGACCAATATACTGGCCTTAATTGCTTGGTCAAAACCACAGAGGAATCCTCCATAATTAACGTTCATAAAATGAACACCACAAAGCAGTATTTAGTCGGTGAATATAATTTAGAAATATTGACATTACCAAGAATAAAATTTGATAATGTTAAAATTAATCAAAGCCAAATAACAGATATAACCATTCCTCATTATGGAACTGTAGAAATAAATAAATCTATTGGACCGGCAGCACTCTTTTTAAAAAAAGATGGTAAAAATATTTGGTTGTATGATTTTAATAAAGAGATGACTATTGAAAGCTTGAATATTCAACCCGGAAAATATATTATTAGTTTTCGAAATATAAGGTCTAAAAGTACTGCCCACACAATAATTAAGGAATTTACAATAGCTTCAGGACAAAACATTAACATAAATTTATAAAATGAAATTTGAAATTTTAGGAAATAAAGACACAAGATCAGGATTTGGAGATGGTATTACTCAACTTGGAAAAACTAATCCTAATGTAGTTGCTCTTTGTGCAGATCTTACTGGATCGTTAAAGATGAATGACTTTAAAAATCAATTTCCAGATAGGTTTTTTCAAGTAGGAATAGCTGAAGCTAATATGATGGGAATTGCTGCAGGGATGACCATAGGTGGAAAAATTCCATTTACCGGTACATTTGCAAATTTTTCTACAAGTAGAGTTTATGACCAAGTAAGACAATCCATAGCTTACTCTGGAAAAAATGTAAAACTTTGCGCCTCTCATGCTGGGTTAACCTTAGGTGAAGATGGAGCAACTCACCAAGTATTAGAAGATATTGGAATGATGAAAATGTTGCCTGGTATGACAGTTATTAACCCTTGTGACTATAACCAAACCAAAGCAGCTACCATTGCTATTGCAGATTATAATGGACCTGTATATTTAAGATTTGGACGACCAAAAGTTCCTATTTTTATCCCTGAAGACACTCCATTTGAAATTGGCAAAGCTTTACTTCTTCAAGAAGGAACAGATGTTTCTATTTTTGCAACTGGTCACTTAGTATGGGAAGCTGTAGAAGCAGCACAAGCATTAGCAAAAGAGGGATTATCCGTTGAACTAATTAATATTCATACCATTAAACCTTTGGATAATGAAAGCATCTTAAGGTCAGTAGCTAAAACAAAATGTGTTGTAACTGCAGAGGAACATCAAGTTGCTGGAGGAATGGGAGAATCAATAGCGCAATTGCTAGCTAAAAACCATCCAGTTCCAATGGAATTTGTTGCAGTTAATGATAAATTTGGAGAAAGTGGAAAACCAGCTGATCTAATGAAAAAATATGGTTTACATTCTTCTGATATAATAAAAGCAACCCATCGTGTTTTAAAGCGAAAATAATCGCCTTTGAATGCATGATAAACAAGTAGAAGAAGAAATATTATCTCTTTTCAATAATGAGAAAACCAAAAAAGAAGGATTTACACTTTTGGTAAATCATTTTAAAAAATCTATTTATTTTCAAATTCGAAGAATAGTTATTTCTCACGAAAATACAGATGATGTAGTTCAGGAAGTTTTCATTAAATGTTGGAATAAACTAAATACTTTTAATGGAAAATCTAAATTATCAACATGGATTTACAGAGTAGCTTATAACGAAGCGATTCAATGGATTAGGAAAAATAAGAAAGAATACCATTTAAATATTTCTGAGATTCAAACTGATAAGCAGCCTACCAACAATATTTTCCATAAAGATGCCGAAGAAATAAGCATATTGTTAGAAAAAGCTGTTCTACAATTACCAGAAAAACAGAAAATGATCTTTCAATTAAAATATTTTGAGGATTTAACCTATAAAGAAATTCAGTTAATAACTGGTGGAAGTATTGGGGGCTTAAAAGCTAACTACCATCATGCAGTTACCAAAATCGAAAAATTATTATCTAGAGATTAAACCTTTTTAATAATTTTTAATCCAATTACTATAATGAGAAAAATAGACTATACTAAAATAACTAAGAATAATGAAGTAATAAAACTTCTTGAAAAAAGAAAAGAAATTGAAGACAAGATTAATAAATTAGATGAAAATGCCTTAATTAAGTACGAACTTAAGTTATTAAACAGTCCTACAATTAGTAAATCCTTCCCCGATACTTTTGAAGTAAGTAAGATAATTAGTGAATTTAAGTAAAAGCTAATAAAAAATTAATAATAATAACAATGTTTAATGACATGGAAATATTTAAAAAAAATAAAGGGAAGTATTTAAAATCTATTTATAATATACCTGAATACTATTTTAACGAACTCAACCAACAGATTGAAAACCGAATAAATAGTTTAGAATCAAAAAAATCAAAAATTGCTTTATTTAATCAATTATTTAAAGCAGCTGCAATGTTTTTACTATTAATAGGATTCTACTTCTTATTAAATTCACCAGACAAAAATGAAAATATTAACTATGTTCAATTAAATGAATCCATTGATGAATATTTAGCTATAGAAAACGAAATATTTTACACATTCATTAATGATGAAGACTTTAATCATTTAAATATTGATGAAAATATAGATGATTATTTAGAAATTGAAATTGATTTATAAACACAAAAAAAATAAACATGAAAAAATTTAATGAAATTAAAAAACTGAGTATTTTACTAATTATATTTCTATCCTCCACTTTTATATTAGCTCAAAATGATTTAAATCAAAAAAAAGAAAATAGAGAGGCTCTTAAAATTGCATTTTTTACTTCAAAAATGAATTTAAATACAGAAGAGTCTAGAGTGTTTTGGCCTGTATTAAATGAGATGGAAAATGAGTTAAAAAATCTGAAAGATAAAAATGCGCATGGTAGAATGATTTTAAAGGATAAAAAAATAGAAGACTTTTCGGATGAAGAATTAGAAAAAATGATGGATGCTAAAATACAAATGGGCAAAGAAAAAGTAGATATTTTAGTTAAATACCATGAAAAATTTAAAGAAGTAATTCCTATTCAAAAACTAGCAAAGTATTATCAAGCAGGTAAAGAATTTAAAAAAATACAATTAGAAAGAAAAAAGCAACACAATAACCCAGGAGAAAGAAAAAGATAATATTTTTAGGATGTGAAAATTAAATATTGGATTAAAGCAGCTAGACTAAGAACACTCCCTTTAGCATTTTCTTGTATTCTATTGTCTTCTTCATTAGTGATAATAAATCATATAGAACTTTCCTTTAAAGTGCTTTTTCTCACCCTTACTACTACTCTATTACTTCAAATATTATCCAATTTTGCCAATGATTATGGAGATGCGATAAAAGGAGCAGACAAAAACAGAACTGGAGAACAGAGAATGGTACAATCTGGAAAAATCTCTAAATCCCAAATGAAGTTGGCAATTGTGATTATAAGTATCCTTACTTTAACAGTTGGGCTTTATCTAATTTTTAGTGTATTTCATAAAGACATATTTAAAATATTAATCTTTCTATTTCTTGGAATCGGCTCTATTATAGCTGCTATAAAATATACTGTTGGTAAATCTGCTTATGGTTATAAAGCTTATGGAGATTTATCGGTTTTTATTTTCTTTGGAATGGTAGGAGTAATTGGAAGTTATTATTTATTTACTAAAAACTTTCACTGGATAACTGTTCCTGGCGCATTATTTACTGGACTCATGAGTTGTGGAGTTCTGAATCTAAACAACATGAGAGATTATGAAAATGATAAAAAAAATAATAAAATAACATTAGTTGTAAAAATGGGAATAAATAAATCTAAAAAATATCATTTCTTATTACTATTTATAGCAATTAGTTCACTTATTACAATTGTTCTTTTTACCAATAATTATTACTACCTATCTTCTATGATTCCTTTATTTTTTGTAGTGAGACATCTAAAACTATTGAACAAATATCAAGACATGAAATTACTGGACAGTCAACTCAAAGTAATTGCAATTAGCTGCTTTGGATGTAGCTTTATTAGTCTTATAGTAGGTCTTTTAATTAATTGATTTTCTCTAAAGACAACCAAGTAGTATACATCTTTTTATATTTTTCATGCTCTTTGTTGGTTGATGAAAAATTATGATATCCAGAATAAGATGGTTTGGCACACATGAAAATATAATCGTGTTTAGAATAGTTTAAAACTGCATCAATTACCCTAGGGTCTACAATACATATTGGCCCCGGAGGCAAACCCTTGTATTTATAGGTATTGTAAGGAGAATCTACTTCCAAATGTTTGTAATACAATCTTCTTAAATTGGGCATTTTTAAAGCAAACTTAACAGTTGGATCTGCTTGTAGTTTCATATTACTTTTAAGTCTATTTATATAAAGGCCAGCAATCTTAGAATGTTCGTCAAATTTTATCTGTTGTTCCATTTGAACAATAGATGCAAGAGTAGTAATTTCAGATTGATTGTAACCTAATGCGTTTGCTTTATCCATTCTTTTTGAATTCCAAAAAATTTTGTATTTACTTGCAATAAAATCAATTAACTTATTCTCCGAAATATTTGTGAATACTTCATAGGTATTAGGAATTACCATAGAAGAGAAAGTATAAGAATTAAATCCAAATTTTTCTTGAATATTTTCATCATAAAAAAGATGCAATAGTTTAGCCGAATCTAATTCTAATTGGGAAGAAAGTCTGCCACACAATATTTCAAGATTTCTAACAGAGGGAATGTATAAATCAATAACATTTTGATTCCTCATTAAAAATAGCTGATTGACTAATTTATTAGTAGACCATTTTGTTTGAATTGTATATTTGCCCTTTTTAAGTATATTATTTTCCAAGTTTTTAAACTCAATAAGTTGGTTGATTGTTTTGGAACTTAATAAAAGATCTTTGCTAACTAAATAATCTCCAATTTCAGAGAAGGATAAATCTTCTTGAATTTTTAAAATAACTTTATTGGTATCAGAAAGTATCTCTTTTTTTTCTTTGTTGATAAAAAGATTAAAAAATGGAAAAATTAAATAGACCACCAAAACAAGAAATGAAATTGCTAGAATGTATAATAATTTCTTCAATCTTGAGGAATTTGAATTAAGTTATAATCTTCTATCCTGTAAAAATTAACTAGGCTATTTTCAGAACCGCTACCCAAATCAATTCTATTGTAAAACACATCGTTAAGCAATCCTTGGTAATAACTTTCAGAATTTAATTTATCTGGGTAAATTTTCATGAAAATAGATTTTACAATATCGTATCCCAAGTAAGAATATTTGGTGGGCTCTGCAGATAAAAAATCCCGGTATTTATCTTTAAATTCTGCTATTCTATTTGAGTTAAGATCTGGTATTCCTTTAGAAACAAAATGTAAATTAAACTTATTTTTATAAATAACATCAATAGTCTTAATCCTATATATATCTTCAAAACCAAAAATTTCAAAATCAGATTTATAATGCTCTTGAGAATTAGAAAATTCTATAATTTTATTAAATGCATAGGTTAAAAATGGAACTTGATTGGAAGTTATTATAATTAAATTGCTTTTTTTCTTAGACAATTTATCCAATAAATGACTCCAGTCATCTCCCCTTTTGAGTAAGGTTGGTAAAATTGAATCTACTTCCTTTAAAGAATCTTTTATTAGATAAATAGTATCATTGAAAGCATCTGAAAAAATATTGCCATAAACCTTACTTTTATTGTCTTCTACATCACTTAATAATAATATGTTGTAGTCATCTTTAGAATTCTTAATATATATTGCCATCTCTTTAGACTGTGTAGATCTTGAAGGTTGTATTTTAAATAAATCAGGATAATTAAAAAGTGCTTGACTAGGAATATTATAGGGAGATATCATAGGAATATGAGAATTCTTGGAAAATACTCTCATCATTTTAATATTTTTAGAATATAAGGGACCTATTATTAAATTAGAGGATTTAAATAAAGTGTCTTGAAATATTTCTTTAATAGTATTGGTGTCGTACTTACTGTCAAATACATTTAATTCAAGATTGTATCCCAATTCTTTTAGATCACGAAGGGCAATTTTAACTCCATTATAAATTTGAAAAGAATTTTCAGATATTTTATCTATGGTGCAGTTCGTGTTTTCAGGGCAGTTTACAATAATTGAATCAGATTTATTAGTGAAAAATGGTAATACTAAAGAAATTCTTAATGTTTTTTGATCATAAATACTACCCAGAAAGAGGTCTAGAGAATCATTTTTATTTTCTACAGAATCCTCTATACAGTCTTTAATTCTTAAAATTATTTTCAGTTCTTGGTCTTTTTTAAGTCCAAATTCATTTAAAATAGGATTGTTTTTAATTATCTGGTCTAAACCAACAGAGTATTTTTTTGAAATCGAGTATAAAGTTTCTTTCTTTTTTACTTTATGAATAATTAGAGTATCACACTTTTTAAGCATTGGATGATCTACATGTTTAAATAGTGGTTGGACCATATTACTTGTATCGGATTGAATATTGGGAATTAACAACAATTGAGATTCTGACAATTCATTGGTTGATAATTTATTGTAAGCTTTAATAGTTGGTAATCTTATTCCATATACTTTAGCAATTGACCAAAGAGTTTCTCCTGGCAACACCTTGTGTATTTTTATAGAAGAATCAATTTCATTATCTATTGTTTGATTGACAAATGTTTTAATAGGAATTTTTAAGGTATCTCCTTTTGACAAACCATTGGATGCACTTGGGTTATAGTTGAAAAATTCATTTAAATCAATTTGATATTTTTTAGCAATTCCATAGCTTGTTTCCCCTTTAGAAACTGTATGATAAGTAAATTTTGCATTTGGTTTGTCTTGGGCAATTAGATTAGTTACAAAAAATACCACTAAGAAAAATGATAAGAAGCTATATGTTAAATTTTTTATTCCCATTCAATGGTAGCAGGTGGTTTGGAACTTATATCGTAAGTTACTCTATTTATTCCTTTTACATTGTTGATTATTCTATTGGAAATTTTGGCTAAAAACTCATGAGGCAAATGACACCAATCTGCAGTCATCCCATCGCTAGAAGAAACAGCTCTAAGAGCTACAGCATTCTCATAAGTTCTTTCATCACCCATTACTCCAACAGATTGAACAGGAAGAAAAATTGCTCCTGCTTGCCATACATCATCGTAAAGTTTAAATTCTTTTAAACCATTAATAAATATATGATCGACTTCTTGAAGAATTTTTATTTTACTTTCTGTTATCTCTCCTAGAATTCTTATGCCTAACCCAGGACCTGGAAAAGGATGTCTATTTAAAATTTGTTTTGGTAATTCAAGAGAAGCTCCTACTCTTCTAACCTCGTCTTTAAATAAGGATTTTAAAGGCTCAATTATTTTTAATTTCATATAATCTGGCAACCCTCCAACATTATGATGAGATTTTATGGTAACTGAAGGTCCATTAACAGAAACTGATTCTATGATATCTGGATAAATTGTTCCTTGAGCCAACCAATCTACATCTTTAATACTATTGGCTTCTCTATCAAAAACATCGATAAATGTTTTGCCAATTGCTTTTCTTTTTAGTTCAGGATCTGAAATACCAGATAAAGATTTGTAAAACTCTTCTTTTGCATCCACTCCTTTGATATTTAATCCTAAAGATTCGTACTGTTTTAAAACATCTTCAAATTCATTTTTTCTTAGCAAACCATTATCTACAAAAATACAGTGTAAATTATCTCCTATTGCCTTATGTAAAAGCAAAGCAGCAACACTAGAATCTACTCCTCCAGATAAACCTAGTACAACTTTTTGATGACCAACTTGATTTTTAATATTTGAAATGGAAGAATCCACAAATGAATCTGGTGTCCAATCTGTTGAACAATGAGAAATATTAACAACGAAGTTATTTATGATTTGTAAACCGTCTGTACTATGAAATACTTCAGGATGAAATTGAAGACCATAAATATTACTTTCATTAATATAAAAAGCTGCATTTTCAATATCAGTGGTAGATGCAATTTTATTAAAATTTGAAGGCAAATTTTTAATTGTATCCCCGTGAGACATCCAAACTTGAGAATTAGATTTTACATTATCAAACAATGGGTTTTTAATATCAAAAAAAGAAAGATTGGCTCTTCCGTATTCTCTTTTATTGGAACTTTCCACAACTCCTCCAAAATGTTTAACTAGATATTGCGCACCGTAACAAATACCTAATATGGGCATTGTTTCATTGAAAGATTCTAATTTAGGGTGAGGAGCATCGTTTTGATTCACTGAACATGGACTTCCAGAAAGAATAACAGCACTAAAATTAAAATTATCTGGAATCTTATTGTAGGGATGGATTTCACAATATACATTAAGTTCTCTAACTCTTCTAGCAATCAATTGTGTATATTGAGAACCAAAATCAAGTATCAGCAAGTTTTTACTCATACACAAATTTAATCATCCCTTTGAAATCTTACTGAATACTTTGAAAATTTGTTGAACTATTTTTGTTAATTACTTTGAATTCAGAAAAAGAAAAACCTTTATTAATTGTTCTAGCAGGACCTACAGCTGTGGGTAAAACCAAGTTGTCAATTGAATTGGCAAAAAATAAAAATAGTTCTATTTTCTCATGTGATAGTCGTCAGTTTTATAGAGAAATGTCGATTGGAACAGCAAAGCCTTCTTTAGATGAATTAAATGAAGTTCCTCACTATTTTATAAATAACAAGAGCATTGAAGAAGCATATTCTGCTGGAGATTACGAAAAAGAAATTATTAGCCATTTAGAAGATTACTTCACAAAACAAAAAATTGCATTTTTAGTAGGTGGTTCGGGTATGTATATTGATGCTGTTTGTAAAGGTTTAGATAATTTACCTAAAGATTTAGCTGTTAGAAATCGTTTGAATTTAGAACTAAAAGAAAATGGAATTGAGTATTTACAAGAAAATTTAAAAATATTAGATCCAAAGCATTACAGCATTATGGATTTGAGTAATTCTCAACGTTTGATAAGAGCGCTAGAGGTTTGTATAATCACTTCTAAACCCTACTCTAGTTTATTAACCTCCACCAAAAAGATACGTTCTTTTAAGATGTTAAAATTTTTATTACACATTGATAAAAATCAATTAGAAAAAAACATTGAAAAAAGAGTTGATCATATGGTTAATAATGGATTATTTCAGGAAGTGGAAAACTTAAGAGATAAGAAAAAATTAAATGCATTAAACACAGTTGGATACAAAGAAATATTTAATTTTTTTAATGGTGATTCAACCAAAGAAGAAGCAATAAATCTAATTAAGAGGAACACCAAAAAATACGCCAAAAGGCAAATGACTTGGTTTAAAAAAGATGTAAGCTACCAATGGATAGAAAACTTGGATAGTTCGAAATCCTTTAATGAAATTAATAGTATTATCTCCAAACTAAAACCAAATTAAATATTTCATAAGTCTTAATGAATATCTATCCGTATATTTAAAACAATAAATTAAAAAAATGAGTCTTTGGTCAGAATTTAATGCTTCGAGTGAAGATCAGTGGATTAAGAAAGTTTTAGACGATTCATCCAATAAAACTCCTCAAGATTTTCATTGGAAAACTGAGTATGGCAATATCAATACTTTCAGAAAAGCCATATCCGTACTTAAAAATGATAAAAAAGATAAACTTTCAGAGATAAGTTGGAATTTCGAGAAAGAAAAAAACATAAATTCTCAAATATTAAACCGATTAAAAGATGGAATAAATAGCATTCATATTGATGGTATTAATTATGCTGACTCTATTTTTAAAAATGTGATGAATGACATAATTTATAGTCATATTATGTTAAATCACAATGCTTCAAAACAAGCTATATCTTCTTGGGCAGATTGGATAAATTCTAATCCAAATTTCAAAGGATCTATTAGAATGTGTTTGCTAACGAAAATAATAAATAGTTTAAATGAAGGTGATAATTCTATAGATTTCACAGATTACCAACATCATTTTCAAAGTAATTTAAATACAAATTTCAAATGTATTTATCTAGAAATATCCAGCAAACATCTTTCTTTTAACAACCATTCATCAGAAATTGCATTAACAGGTGCATATTTAAATGAAATTATAGAAATTCATAAAAAAAATAATATAGAAATTCCAAAAAAAATTATTCTTAAATCCTTCTTAGACAATAGTTTTTTAGAAAATATTTCAAAACTAAAAGCTGTAAAATCCATAATAAACCAAGTTCTAAAAATTCATAGTATAAAAGCCAATTTGATTGTTGAAACTTCATTGAATCCTGAAATATTAAAAGACAAAAGTGAGGACTTTAGAATATTATCCATTACTTCTACTGCCATGAGTAGTTTTATTGGAGGATCTAATTCTTTTGTTCTTTCAGATTCATTGCTAATCTCTAAAGAAAATTATTGGAAGAAAATAGCTGCAAATATTCCTTTAATATTAAATGAAGAAAGTCAAATTAATATTCTTAAGGACGTTACTAAAGGTGCTCATGTAATCGAACAAATCTCCTTCAAAATGGCCGACAAAGCATGGAGAATATTAAAACAAATTGAAGTAAATGGTGGATTACTGAAAAATTTAAAAAATAGTAATTTGAAAGAATTTATTAAAAATTGAAATGGGGAGAGTATCTTATAAAAATATCGAGCTAGACATTTCTGATTTAAGTGAAACATCATTTGGACATGAAAATTTCATAGCTGGAGTTGCTCCATTTCTAAAAGGGCCCTATTCTTCCATGTATTTAACAAGACCTTGGACCATAAGACAGTATGCAGGATTTTCAACTGCAGAAAAATCAAATCTATTTTATAGAAAAAATTTAAAAGCTGGTCAGAAAGGACTTTCAGTAGCATTTGATTTAGCTACCCATAGAGGATATGATTCTAATCATGAGAGAGTTTCTGCAGATGTCGGAAAAGCTGGTGTGGCAATTGATTCTGTAGAGGACATGAAAATATTATTTGATAAAATACCTTTAGATAAAATGTCTGTTTCCATGACTATGAACGGAGCTGTACTTCCAATAATGGCTTTTTATATAGTAGCTGCAATAGAACAAAATATTGAATTAGAAAAACTAACTGGCACCATTCAAAATGATATTCTAAAAGAGTTCATGGTTAGAAATACTTATATCTACCCACCTAAAGAAAGTATGAGAATTGTAGGTGATATATTCAAATTTACTTCGAAAAATATGCCAAAATTTAATCCTATAAGTATTTCTGGTTACCATATGCATGAAGCAGGTGCAAATGCAGAAATAGAATTGGCCTATACTTTAGCAAACGGATTAGAATATGTAAAAAAAGGAATTGAAGTTGGTTTAGATATTGATGAATTTGCCCCTAGACTTTCCTTTTTCTGGGGAATTGGAATGAATCAATTTACAGAAATTGCTAAGATGAGAGCAGCTAGAATGTTGTGGGCAAAGATTATTAAGAAATTTAATCCGAAAAATCCGAAATCAATGGCTCTAAGAACCCATTGTCAAACTTCAGGATGGAGTTTATCTGAAAATGATCCTTACAATAATATTGCTAGAACCTATATTGAGGCAATGGCTGCTGTATTAGGTGGAACACAATCCTTACATACTAACTCTTTAGATGAAGCCATAGCACTTCCTAGTGAAAATGCGGCTAGAATTGCAAGAAACACTCAAATTTTTATTCAAAATGAAAATAAAATATGTAATACTATTGATCCATTTGGAGGTTCTCACCATATAGAAAAACTAACCAATGATATAGCAAATAAAGCATGGGACTTAATTCAGGAGGTGGAAAATCAAGGTGGAATGACCAAAGCTATTGAAATGGGACTACCTAAAATGAGAATTGAAGAAGCAGCTGCAAAAAGACAGGCAAATATTGATACTGGTAAAGAGATAATAGTTGGGTTGAATGCCTATAAATCTCTGGATGATCAGCAAGTGGATATTTTAGAAATTGACAACAAAAAAGTAAAGGAAAATCAAATTAATAGCATTTCTAAAATTAAATCGGAACGAAATCAAGAAAAAGTAAATAGGATTTTAGAGGAACTAACATTAGCTGCAAAAAACAACACTGGAAATTTACTAGAAATTACAATAAGAGCTGCCAAAGAAAGAGCAACTTTAGGGGAAATATCTTCTGCCTTAGAAAAAGAATTTGGAAGATACAAAGCTACAGTAAGAAGTATTTCTGGTGTATATTCTAAAGAAATTATGGAAGATGAAAAATATAAAAAAGCTTTAGAACTCGCTAAAGAGTTCGAATCTGTTGTTGGAAGACGACCTAGAATAATGGTTGCTAAAATGGGACAAGATGGTCACGATAGAGGTGCAAAAATTGTTGCTACATCTTTTGCAGATATTGGTTTTGATGTAGATATTGGATCTCTTTTTCAAACACCTAAAGAAGTTGCTAAAAGTGCTATTGAAAATGATGTTCATATAATTGGAGTTTCTTCTCTAGCAGCTGGGCATCTTTCCTTAATTCCGGAATTAATAAAAGAACTGAAAAAAATTAACAGAGAAGATATTATGCTTATAGTTGGTGGTGTTGTTCCAAAAAAAGATTACCAATTACTTTTTGATATGGGAGTTGCTGCAGTATTTGGTCCAGGAACAGTTATTTCTGAAGCTGCTCAAGATATTATTAAAATTATGTTAAAAGGTTTCTTGAAAAAATGAGGGATAGAAAACCAAAAAAAATAGTTCTGAAACAATTGGAATATCCTAGCAAAGTACTGGTTGCATGGAGAGAAGCTATAGGAGGTAATGTTGAATTTAGAGATTTTTTAATTCGAAGTCCATATAAGGAGTTGGGTATATTTTGTTTTGCTATTTTAAATGATAAAAAATCTAGAAAATGGTTGCTAGATAATAACTATGGTCACCTACTTGCTACCATCGAAGGAATTGAAGGAAAAGATTCAGCCTTGGTATTTCTTAAAAAAAATGGATTTGATTTATTATTCCACTTTGCTAGAAGTGCAGACTCTTGGAAAGATTCTCAAATATGGTTGCAAAAAAAAGACAAGCTATTATATGCTATTTCTTTAAAAATAGAATATGTAAAGGATGAAATCGAGTTAAGAAATCAAGACCCACACAAATTAAATCCATAACTAGCGAATAAGTTGAATAGCTTCTGCAGCATCAATTATGTCTTTTGCAACAGAATCTTTTTCAGCTTGTTCTATTTCATCTTCTATTTCTTCAATAGTTTTTGCTGGTTGATGTGAATTTTCATTATGAGTAGAATCTGAGGAATGAACTTCAGATGAGTGTGATTCTTCATCGTGACTTTCTTCACTGCCCATTGTCAAATAAAACCCAAAACCACCACCACCTAATGCCAATATTAGACCAACTATTATAAATAGTTTCTTTTTACTCTTTTTAGGTGTTGAAGCTTCAGAACTAGGTTCTAAAACAGTTTCTGTTTCTTCAATATTTACAGAGGAGCTAACAGGCTTTTTAACAGGGGGAGCAAGATCTTTAACTTTTAGTTTTTTAGGTCCTCCTTTAGCATAAATCTCTTCCAATCTAGCCATAACAGCATCTTCATCTCCTCTGAAAGTTCTTGTTATTCTTTTGGCTAAATAATAGCGCTCTGGATCGTTTTTTAAGAAAAAATTTTGAACTTTTACTAAATATGACATAATTGATCTTTTTTTTAAATATATAAAAACTAATAATAAATAAGATGTTACTAGTTAATTATTTCAATATGAAAGTTCTATTAGATAACCGGAATGTCTTCTTACATTAAAAACTAAGTCATTTTCAAATAATAAATATTGCCCTTTAATTCCCACTAATTTTTCTTCGATTTCTGAAACTTTGTCTAAAGTTAAAGATTTTACTTTTTTAGGATATTTTATTACTGGGAAATTAATATTATATAAGCTTTCATCTTTTACTAGATACTGTTTAAATTCTTCATCTACATATGGAAATAATTCATTTCTAAGAGAAATTAAAGAATCTTGATTAATTTCATTTTGAAGCATTTTTCTCCAGTTGGTTTTATCACTAACATGTTTTTTTAAGGAAATTTCTATAGCACCTGCTGCTTGTCTATAAGGTACTCTTGCTATAATAAGTGCTTGGATAGCACCTTGGTCAATCCATCGGGTTGGAATTTGACTTTCTTTGGTTACCCCTACCTTATTTCCAGCTGTTTTAGACAAATAAACAATATGGGGTTTCATATGGTGTTCCATTTCCCAATCATAATCTCTTAGAGCGACTCCTAGATGAATTTTACTTAGTTCAGGTCGAATAATACTTTCTACTGCTAAAGGTGAAGATTTAAAAGCATCGTAAGACATACCTTCGCCATATGCTTTTCTAATTTTTTTTCCAGTAACAACACAATTTATAATTCCAGAAAAAGAGATTTTAATAGTGCTCCCTATTAAATTGTTTAAATCTACATTTAATGAAGGAGTAGTAGAATCATAAAGGGGTAAAGTATACTCAACCTCGTCTTTATGTTCAGAAAGCAACTTTCTAATATTACCATATTGGTTCATAGAAGAGTATTCAAATTTTGGATTAAATTAAAGGGACTCAAGTTGTTTCTTAATCCTGGAATAGTTTTCCATGTCGTCTAAGTTAAAATACAAGCTTTTAAGTACTTTAAGTGTTGATTTATCATTTGGCGAAAAAGATAAAACCCTCTCTAACAATGGAATTGCTTTTTTAAGCATATCATCAGCTTTTTTCATTTCAGACTCATATTTATCGCCTGAATAATCTCCAGCTACAGATTTATAAGTAATTGATTGGTTATAATATAGAGCACCAAGATTATAATAGGCATCTACATAAGTACTGTCTAATTTAATAGCATTTTCATAACCACTAATAGCTTTATTCATATATTGAAAAGCGACCTCATGTTTATTTTCATCGTGGTATTTGTTAGAAATATTATCATAAGTAACACCAATATTGAAATGTAGTATTTTATTAGTTGGGTTAGATTCAATGGCATTTTCAAGAGCTAATTGAGCTTTTTCATTATTGCCTTTAGTATACCAATAATTAAATTCTTCAATATTTAGAACGTAATCTTTGGGATATCTTTCTTTTCCTTCAGCAATTATATTTAAAATTTTATCTTCATCTTTCGTATCATTTGCATTGAGTACTCTAATCATGGATTGGTACATTTCTGCGCCTTTACCATAATTATTATCTGCACACATTTTATAATATTTAAAAGCTTCATCTGTTTTTTTCAATTTCTCTGAGGATAAAGCTGCATTAATCATAGCAAGAGTATCTGTTAGAGATAAAATATTATACATTTCAATAGCCATTTTAAAGGAGCTAAAGGCATTTTCATAATTCTTCTTAATAAAATTGTCAACACCAACATTAATAGATTGATTTCTGTAAGTCATCATCTTGTTTTTAATATCTGATGTCCACTGTTTTTTTATGTCTAACTCTAAACATTTAGAAAAAGAACCAAAGGTAGCTTCCTTCATTTTTTCTTCACCCAAAGCAGAAACTTCATTAAAAATTGAGGCATTGTATGAAGACATTATCCAGTAATCTAAATAAATTACGCCTCTGTAAAAATGCATTTTACTTTCGTCTTTGGACTTTACAAATGGAGTTTGTAATTGTTTAGTGTAAGACTCATCAATTGCTTTTTTTGCTTTTAGTAATATTGGTGTGTTTTTTGCTAATTGAGTAGACCTTAAGGTAGAATCTGGAATTGAAATCCATGAGCTATTGTAATTATTTCTAAATTCTGTAGCTGCTTCTGTTAACTGAAGCTTTTGAGCACTTCCAATTAAGGTTAAAATAATTAGTTGTCCTAAAATAAAGTATTTTTTCATTGTTTATGTATTATTCGTTATCGTTGGTTGAATCATCATTAGCTGCTTCCGTTGAAAGATCGCTGGAATCTGTTGGATTATCTACAATATCAGTAGTTGAATTTTCAGTTCCTTCCATATTTTCATCTATCAAATCCTCTTCGTCGTCTTTTTCTACTTTTGCAACGGCTGCAATTTGGTCTTTTCCTTTAAGGTTTATTAATTTAACCCCTTGAGTAGCTCTTCCTTGAGATCTTATATCCGCTACGTGCATTCTTATTGTTAATCCAGATTTATTTATAATCATTAAATCATCGTCATCAGTAACAGACTTAATAGCAATTAAATTTCCTGTTTTTTCTGTAACATTAAGCGTTTTAACTCCTTTTCCTCCCCTGTTGGTTATTCTGTATATTGGTTCGTTGGTTTCTGGATCGTTAAGTAATGTTCTTTTTCCATATCCATTTTCAGAGACAACCATAATAGTTCTAGAAAAATCTTGAGCACATACCATTCCAATAACTTCATCTCCCTCAGAAAGCGTAATTCCTCTAACTCCAGATGCAGTTCTTCCCATTGATCGAACTTTAGATTCATTAAATCTAATAGCTCTACCAGATTTAATTGCCATCAAAATTTCACTTTCTCCATTCGTTAATTTAGCTTCTAGTAATTCATCACCTTCTCTAATTCCTATGGCATTAATACCGTTGGTTCTAGGTCTAGAATAAGCCTCTAAACTTGTTTTTTTGATGATTCCTTTTTTGGTACACATTATAATATAATTATTGGATGTATACTCTTCATCTTTTAAATCTTTAACTACCACATAGCCTTTTACTTTATCGTCTTGTTCTATGTTGATAAGGTTTTGAATAGCTCGACCTTTTGCAGCCTTATTTCCCTCTGGAACTTCAAAAATACGCATCCAAAAACATTTCCCTTTTTCAGTAAAAATTAAAAGCCAGTTATGGTTAGTTGCTACAAATAATTCTTGTAAAAAATCTTTATCTCTTGTAGCAGAACCTTTAGAGCCTACTCCACCTCTATTTTGGACTTTATATTCGTTAAGATTAGTTCTTTTAATATAACCTGCATGTGAAATTGTTATTGCAACTTCTTCATTTGGAATTAAATCCTCAATCTTCATTTCATTGGCAGAATATTCAATGATTGATCTTCTTTCGTCGCCAAATTTTTTCTTAACTTCTTCCAATTCAGTTTTAATAATATCCATTCTTCTATCTTCTCTGTTAAGAATGTCTTTTAAATCTTCAATAACCTTCAATAAATCGTTGTATTCTGCTCTTAATTTATCTTGTTCTAAGCCTGTTAATTGTCTTAATCTCATTTCAACAATCGCTCTAGATTGAAGATCAGATAATTTAAATTTGCTCATCAATTTTTCTCTAGCTTCGTCAGGGCTTTTTGAGCCTCTAATTAAGGCTATAACCTCGTCTATATTATCTGAAGCAATAATTAAACCTTCTAATATATGTGCTCTTTCTTCTGCTTTTTTGAGCTCAAACTTCGATCTTCTAATAACAACCTCGTGTCTGTGGTCTACAAAATGAACAATTAAATCTTTTAAGTTTAAAACAACTGGCCTGCCTTTTACCAAAGCAATGTTATTAACTGAAAATGAGGTCTGTAGAGATGTGTACTTGAATAATTTATTTAAAACAACATTAGGAATTGCATCTCTTTTAATTTCATATACAATTCTCATTCCATTTCTGTCTGATTCGTCCCTTATTTCAGAGATACCAACAAGCTTGCCTTCGTTTACTAAAGCAGCTGTTTTTTGTATCATATCAGCTTTATTTACTTGATATGGAATTTCAGTTACTATTATTGCTTCTCTATTTTCTCTAATTTCTTCAATAGTGGCTTTTGCTCTCATTACAATCCTACCCTTTCCTTCATGAAAAGCATTTTTTACACCCTCATAACCATAAATAGTCCCGCCAGTAGGAAAATCAGGAGCTTTAATAAATTCCATTAATCCATCTATGTCAATTTCTTTGTTATTTATATATGCTATTGTACCATCTATTACTTCTGTTATATTGTGAGGAGCCATATTGGTAGCCATACCTACAGCAATTCCAGAAGATCCATTAACTAATAAGTTAGGTATTCTGGTTGGCAAAACAGATGGTTCACTTAAAGAATCATCAAAATTGGGTGAAAAATCAACCGTATCCTTTTCTAAATCTGAAAGCAATTCTTCGGCAGTTCTTTTAAGTCTTGCTTCAGTATATCGCATAGCAGCAGGACTATCTCCATCTACTGAACCAAAATTTCCTTGACCATCCACCAGTGGATATCTTAAAGACCAATGCTGAGCCATTCTAACCATAGTGTCGTAAACAGAAGAATCACCGTGAGGGTGGTATTTACCCAAGACATCTCCAACAATTCTAGCTGATTTCCTAAAAGAACTATTAGACCTTACCCCTAATTCAAGCATTCCGTAAAGAACTCTTCTGTGAACTGGCTTTAAACCATCTCTTACATCAGGAAGTGCTCTAGAAACAATTACCGACATTGAATAATCAATGTAAGCTGTCTTCATCTCATCCTCAATACTAACAGGAATTATCCTTTCACCACTCTGGTCACTCATAGTCTTTATTTTTTATGTTTTTTAAGATAAACGAAAGTATCATTTCTTTAAGTATAATTACAAGTGTTTTGTCAAACATTTATCCACAAAAACATGTGCGAAAAGCAAATATTATGAACAATTAACAAAATTGTTGTTGATTAAATTTGAAACGAATGTTTTAAATATGAAAAACAATATTAATTTTGATAAATATGGATGCAAAATTTTCACCAAGAGTTAAAGAAGTAATAAGTTACAGTCGTGAAGAAGCCTTAAGATTGGGCCACGACTATATAGGAGTTGAACATCTTTTACTAGGGATCATTAGAGAAGGAGAAGGAGTTGCAATGAAAATGATTGAATCCTCTGGAATAAATTCTAAAGAACTAAGAAAGAAACTAGAGTCAAAACTAGATTCTGGACAAATATCTGAACTCAAAAGCTCAGGAAATATTCCACTTTTAAAACAAGCTGAAAAAGTTTTAAAAATAACTTATTTAGAAGCAAAACTATTTAAAAGCAATATGATTGGAACAGAGCACTTGCTTTTGTCTATTTTAAAGGAAGACAACAATATTGCATCATCTCTTTTAAAAGAACACAATTTAAATTATGAGTCTATCAAAGAAGAATTAGATATTATGATGGAGTCTGGCTACAAGCCGGAATCTCTTCCAGAATCTAAATATCCTGAGTCTGCAGATGAAGACGATATGGAAAAAGAAGATAGCTTTTCTAGTAGTGGTCCTAAAAAAACTACTGATAGCAAATCTAAAACACCTGTTTTAGATAATTTTGGACGAGATTTAACCAAATTTGCAGAAGACGACAAATTAGATCCAATTGTAGGTAGAGAAAAAGAAATTGAAAGAGTTTCCCAAATTCTTTCGAGAAGAAAAAAGAATAACCCACTTTTAATTGGGGAACCTGGAGTTGGTAAATCTGCTATTGCAGAAGGTCTAGCGTTAAGAATTACCCAAAGAAAAGTTTCCAGAGTACTATTCAATAAAAGAGTAATTTCTCTTGATCTTGCTTCTTTGGTTGCAGGCACAAAATATAGAGGACAGTTTGAAGAAAGAATGAAGGCTGTAATGAGCGAATTAGAAAAGTCACCAGATATTATTTTATTTATTGATGAAATTCATACTATAGTTGGTGCTGGTGGTGCTTCTGGTTCGTTAGATGCCTCTAACATGTTTAAGCCTGCTCTTGCGAGAGGAGAACTTCAGTGTATAGGAGCTACTACCTTAGATGAGTACAGACAATTTATTGAAAAAGACGGGGCTTTAGAAAGACGTTTTCAAAAAGTACTCGTAGAACCTACGAGTATTGAAGAAACTCTTCAAATTTTAGAAAATATAAAAGAGAAGTATGAAGACCATCACAATGTAAAATACTCTTCAGAGGCTATTAAGTCTTGTGTCAATTTAACAGAAAGATATATTTCAGATCGTCATCTTCCAGATAAAGCAATTGACGCTTTAGATGAGGTTGGTTCAAGAGTTCATATTACTAATATCAATGTTCCTGAATCAATTATAACTATTGAAAAAAATATTGAGGATGTTAAAGAACTAAAAAATAAGGTAGTTAGAAGCCAACAGTACGAAGAAGCAGCTAGGCTAAGAGATTCAGAAAGAAAATTGAATGAAGAACTTGACAATGCTAAAATCAAGTGGGAAGAAGAAAGTAAAACCCATAGACAAGAAGTAACAGATGAAGATGTAGCTGAAGTTGTTGCGATGATGACTGGGATACCTGTTCAAAAAGTTGCCGAAAAGGAAAGTGGGAAATTAATGAAAATGGTGGATTCCATGAACGGAACTGTCATTGGACAAAACGAAGCCATAACCAAAGTGGTAAAAGCTATTCAAAGAAATAGAGCGGGCTTAAAAGATCCAAATAAGCCAGTAGGTTCTTTTATATTTCTTGGCCCTACTGGTGTAGGTAAAACACAATTATGTAAAGTTTTAGCCAAATATTTATTTAACAGTGAAGAAGCACTAATTAGAATAGATATGAGCGAATACATGGAAAAATTTGCAGTATCTAGATTAATTGGAGCTCCTCCTGGATACGTAGGATATGAAGAAGGTGGTCAATTAACAGAAAAGGTCCGAAGAAAGCCCTACTCTATAATTTTACTTGATGAGATTGAAAAAGCACATCCTGATGTTTTTAACTTATTGTTACAAGTCCTTGACGATGGGAAGATGACAGACAGTTTAGGAAGAAATATAGATTTTAAAAATACTATAATCATTATGACTTCTAATATTGGTGCCAGACAACTACAAGATTTTGGAACTGGAGTTGGATTTGGTACTAAAACAAGAACTGACAATGATCAAGAAAACATTAAAGGAGTTATTCAAAGTGCACTAAAAAAAGCATTTGCTCCAGAATTTCTTAATAGAATTGACGACGTAGTTATATTTAACTCTTTGGATAAAAAAGATATTCTAAAAATAATAGATATAGAATTGGAGAAATTATTTAAAAGGATAAACTCTCTTGGATACAAAGTCGAATTAACTAAGAATGCTAAGGAATATGTTGCTGAAAAAGGCTTTGATGAAAAGTATGGTGCAAGACCACTAAACAGAGCTATTCAAAAGTATATTGAAGATCCTTTAGCAGAAGAAATTATTCAAAAAAAGGTAAAAGAAGGAGATGTAATTAAGATTGATTTCGACAAAAAGAAAGAAGAAATTATTGTTATTCTCGAAGATGTTAAAAAGAAATCAAAATCTAAAAAAGATTAATCTTCTAAGTTTTGGTTCCAAAGTCCATCTAAATCGTCTGATTCAATTCCTAATTCTTCTTCTATTTCCCATTGTGTTTTCTTTTTCGCAAAAGTAGCATTTTCGTTCTTATAATATCTAGACAACACTAACCCAGTAACTGCTCCAGAAAGATGGCTTTCAAAGCTGATTTTCCAATCGTATGGAAATATTCCCCAAATCATGCTTCCATAAATAAATACTACTAGTAATGCGACCGTAAGCAATCTTGAATCTTGTCTAAATACTCCACTAAAAAATAAAAAAAATAATTGGCTATAAATAACTCCACTAATACCAATATGAAAGGAACTTCTACCAAAAAACCAAACACTCAACCCTGTTATAATCCAAGAAAAAAATAATACTCTCCAAGCAATAGGACGGTAAAAGTAAAACATAGCCCAAGAAAGAATTAAAAAAGGAACAGAATTATTAATTAAATGGTTATTGTCAGATGAAGAGTGGACTAAAGGAGCAAATACTATTCCCCATAATCCGTCTAGTGTTCTTGGGAAAACACCAAGTTTATATAGATTTAGATGGAAATGGATATTTGCAAAATGAACCAACCACAAAAAAAGTAAAAAGAATAAAATCCAATAGTGTTTTAAAAAGATATTGTAAAAATCTTTCATCTATTTTATTTCTCTCTCTTTTTTCAAATGTTGGTAAGCTTCTTGAATTTTTTGAAATTTCTTCTTAGCCGCTATCTGCTGTTCTTCTCCAAGTTGATTGAATTTATCTGGGTGGTGCTTGACTGCCATTTTACGATAGGCCTTTTTAATTTCGTCATTACTAGCTGATTCATCAATACCCAAAGTTTTATAAGAACTAGAAACATCCTTATAAAATAGAGATTTAATTTGTTCAAATTCTATTTTTGAAATTCTAAAATAAGAGGCGATTTTTTGAATTACTTTCATTTCAGAGTCCGACACATTTCCATCGGCCTGCGCAATTCCAAATAGATATTGAATAAGAAGAGATCTTTGTCTTAAAGGCATACTATTGTTTATTGTATTACATATCTCAATGAGTACAAAATTCTTTTTTAGTATATCCTTAAAATCACTTATGTATTTTGCAGAAAGTTGGGGAGAAAATTGCTGTCTGAAAAAATCTTTAACATAATCTAATTCAGATTTTAAAATTTTTCCGTCTGCCTTCATTACTGCTCCAGAAAGAACAAGTAGTGCTGTAGCAAAATCATTTTGAGTTATTCTAGACGAATAATAACTGGCATCATTCGAATAAGAACTTCCTCTAAAGTTGTAAGAACCAGAAGATTGAGAGTTATTGGAACTAAACTTATCAAAACTAGATCCAATAAAGTAGCCTAAAAATGCACCAAATAAACTTCTGGTTGCAAAAAAACCAAGTGCTGCACCTACTAAACCTCCAATTCCTATTAACACTTTAAATCAATTCAAAACTTCTTTCTACAAAATCACTTAAATCCTTACCTTTTAACATGCCATGCGATAAGAGAGCCAAATCTAAAGCTTGTTTGGCTAGAACTTTTTGATTTTTTCCTTTGGCAGTTATTAATTTAGAAACCAATGGATGATTGGTATTTACCACAAGATTATACATTTCTGGCATTACTCCCATCATATTCATTCCTCCGCCACCAGCAGCTTGTTGCTCTTTCATTCTCCTCATGAACTCACTTTGGGTAATTAAAACTGGTTTTTCAGTTTCGCTTAAACTTTCTACTTGAACAGTATATTTTTCTTTTTCAACAATTTCTTCAAAAATTGGCTTGAGTGACTCTTCCTGTTCTTTGGTTAATTTCGATGGAATATTCTCTTCTTTTGAAATGATATTATCGATAGTATCTGCATCAACTCTAGCAAATGAGGCACCTAAATCTTGTTCTGTTTTTGAAATATAATGGGAAGCAAGAGGTCCATCCATAATTAATACATCGTATCCTTTTTTGTTAGCCGACTCAATAAGAGAATGGTGCTCTTCTTTATCGTGAGAATAAAGAAATACTAACTTATCATTTTTATCCGTTTGTGCAGCTTTTACTTTTTCCTTGTATTCTTCCAAAGTAAAATACTCGTCTTTTGAATTTTTCAGTAAACTAAATGGCTTGGCTTTTTCATGAAATTTTTCGTCTGTTAGTATTCCATATTGGATAAAGACATTAATATCGTCCCATTTACTTTCAAAGTCTTTTCTATCCTTTTTAAACATTCCGGACAACTTATCTGCAACCTTTTTAGTTATATGGTTAGAGATTTTTCTAACATTACTGTCGCTTTGCAAATAAGACCGTGACACATTCAAAGGAATATCTGGAGAATCAATTACTCCATGTAAAAGTGTTAAAAACTCTGGAACAATATTTTCTACAGAATCTGTTATAAAGACCTGATTGCTGTAAAGCTGAATCTTATTTTTCTGTAATTCAATTTGATTTTTAAGTTTTGGAAAATAAAGTATTCCGGTTAAATTAAATGGATAATCTACATTTAAATGAATATGAAAAAGTGGTTCTTCTGTAAATGGATATAATTCACTGTAAAAGGATTTGTAATCTTCTAACTCTAAATCTACAGGCTTTTTTATCCATGCAGGAGATGGGTTGTTAATAATGTTTGGAACATCAATACTAATTTTCTCAACATTTCCATCTTTGTCTTTCTTACCCTTTGGATCATCAATAGATTCTGTTTTGGTTCCAAACTCTATATCAACAGGGAGAAATTTACAGTACTTATTTAAAATTCCTGAAATTCTATTTTCTTCTAAGAACTCTTTAGAATCTTTATCAATATGAAGAATAATATCTGTTCCTCTGTCTTTCTTTTTAATTTCTTTTAATTCAAAAGTTGGGTCTCCTTTGGATTCCCACTGAACAGCTTTTGAGCCATCTTTATGGGAAAGTGTCTGAATTTGAACCTTGCTAGAAACCATAAACGAAGAATAAAAACCAAGTCCAAAATGACCAATTATAGATTTGGGGTCTTTGTCTTTATATTCTTCTAAAAATTCTTCTGCACCAGAAAAAGCAACTTCGTTAATATATTTATTTACTTCGTCTTGAGTCATTCCTATGCCATGGTCTCTAATGGTAAGGGTTTTTTTCTTGGCATCTAAAATAACTTCAACTTTTAAATTTTTTACTTCCTTTTTGTACTCTCCAGCATTGGATAAAGTCATTAGTTTTTGTGAAGCATCAACAGCATTAGAGACTAATTCTCTTAAAAAAATTTCAGTATCAGAATAAAGAAATTTCTTGATAATTGGAAAAATATTTTCGCTTTGTACGTTTATGGATCCTTTTTGCATTTTTTATAATTTTATATTAACAATTCAAACTATATGCCAATAGACAATTATTGCAAATCTATGACATTATGTCTTAATCAATAGTATCTGATTTAAGCTTATTGTAAATTTGTCATCGGAAATAACACTGTAGACCAACATTGATATGTTTAAAAAGAAATAGTGTGTAAATAGAAAAGCACAAACAAAATTAATAATGTTGTAATGTGAAAAATTTAATAATTTTAAACAATAGATACTTTTTATCTACCGCCATGTTGATTTTTATTCTTCTAATAATCGACGATACTACATTTTATAAGTTATATAAAATGAAGCAAGAACTTCACTCACTAGAACTAGAGAACATTAAGAAAGAAAAAGAGATAATACAAATTAAAGAAAAAACAAAGCAGTTAACTACCAACAAATTTGCTCTAGAAAAATTTGCGAGAGAACATTATTTAATGAAAAAAAATGATGAGGTAATTTACGTATTTGATGACCTTTGAAACTCCTCAGACTTTAAATAATCTTGCAAAATAATAACTGCAGCTATTTTATCAAGGGTTTCCTTATTTCTTCTTTTCATTTTTTTTATTCCAGAACCTATGACAGTTTGCATGGCTATTTTAGACGTAAATCTCTCATCGTGAAATTTTATTTCTATTTTAGGAAAAGATTTAGTTATTCTTCGGGAAAAATTCTGAACCATATCACTTGAATTTGTTTTACCACCACTTAGAGATTTTGGTTCTCCAATTACTATTTTAACAACGTTATTTTTGAGCAGATGATTTTCAATAAAAATTAGTAAATCATGTGTTTTTACTGTCTTTAAGGCATGAGCAATAAATAATGGACTTTCTGCATAGGCAATTCCTGTTCTTTTTAACCCGTAATCTAAAGCCAAAATTTGATTCATTGTTCAAATATAATCCTATAAAACAAAACCATTTAAATTAATTGTGATATTTGTATATGGATTTAGAGAATATAATCAATCAAGCATGGTCAAATAGGGATTTATTAAAAAATGAATTAACTGTAAATGCTATAGAAAAAGTAATTGCCAAATTAGATGCTGGTGAACTAAGAGTTGCTGAAAAAATTAATAATAAATGGGAAACACACCAATGGATAAAAAAAGCTGTTGTGTTGTATTTCCCAATAAGAAAAATGGAAACAATAGAAATTGGTCCTTTAGAGTTTCACGATAAAATGAAATTAAAAAGTAATTATGCTTCTAAAGGAGTTAGAGTTGTTCCTCATGCAATTGCTAGATTTGGAGCCTATTTAGCTAAAAACGTTATTATGATGCCATCTTATGTAAATATTGGAGCATATGTAGATTCGGGAACTATGGTGGACACTTGGGCAACAGTTGGTTCATGTGCTCAAATAGGAAAAAATGTTCATTTAAGTGGAGGTGTTGGAATAGGAGGAGTTTTAGAGCCATTGCAAGCATCACCAGTAATTATTGAGGACAATGCTTTTATTGGCTCTAGATGTATAATTGTGGAAGGTGCTAGAATTGGAAAAGAAGCAGTTTTGGGTGCAAATGTTGTTATTACAAAATCTACAAAAGTAATTGATGTTACTCAATCTGAGCCTGTAGAATATAGAGGAGAAGTCCCTGAAAGAAAAGTAGTTATTCCTGGCTCTTACAATAAAAAATTCAATAGTGGAGATTATCATGTGCCCTGTGCATTGATTATTGGAGAACGTAAAGAAAGTACAGATTTAAAAACATCTCTTAACGAAGTATTGAGAGAATTTGAAGTCACTGTTTGATTATTTTTAATTATTTAAAATAAATTTACGAAATGAAAATAGGTTTTGATGCCAAAAGAGCATATCAAAATTTTACTGGATTAGGCAATTACAGTAGAGACTTAATTGAGCACTTAATCAAAGAATATTCTGATAATGAATACTTTCTATTTGCTCCAAAAGATTCTGAAAATTCCAGATTAGATTTCTTAAGTAATTACGACAATACTTATTCCATATTTCCTCAAAATAAACTAAATAAAACTTTTAAAGGATTATGGCGAACTATAAACATGGAAAAATCCATAATTAAAAATGATGTAGATATATTCCACGGTTTAAGCAATGAGATTCCAAGAGTTAAGAATAAGCAAATTCCATATGTAGTTACCATTCATGATTTAATCTTTAAAAGGTTCCCTAGAAATTACAGAATTATAGATAGAAAGATATATAATATTAAATATAAATATGCAGTTAAACATGCAGATTTAACCATTGCAATTAGCGAACAAACAAAACAAGACATAGTAGAATTTTATAAAATAAAACCTGAGAGTATAAAAGTAATATATCAAACCTGCCACGAAAATTTCAGAAAAGAATATTCTAAAGAAGACATAGATTTTACAAAGAAAAAATTTAATCTTCCAAAAGACTTTATGCTAAACGTAGGAACAATAGAAACTAGAAAGAATTTAATATCCATAATAAACGCCATGAGTGTTATGAAAATGGAGGTTCCTTTAGTGGTGGTTGGAAAAAAAACACAGTATATGAATTTTCTTAAAATTCAAATGAAAAAAATGAATTTTGACAGTAAAAAAATTATTTTTTTAGAGAATGTTTCAATTGATGAATTACCAATAATTTACTCGTTGTCGTCCTTATTTCTTTACCCATCTCTTTTCGAAGGATTTGGAATTCCTATTCTTGAAGCACTTAACTGTAAAACGCCTGTTATAAGTAGTAAAGGAAGTTGTTTTCAGGAGGCTGGCGGAGATTTTAGTAAATATATTGATTCTGAAAACAGGGAAGAATTTGCATTTCAAATTGAAGAATGTCTTACCAATAATAAACTAAGAGAATCTATGATTATAGAGGGATTAAAACATGCAGAAAACTTCCAACCAAATAAAATTTCAAAAAAGCTTATTGATGTCTACGAAAGTTTGGTCTAATAATTATAGTTCTACAAAAGTTGATTCCGCTCTTGATGTTCTTAATAATGGGGGAATAATTCTGTATCCAACAGAGACAATTTGGGCCATTGGTTGTAAATCAATACTTAAAAATAGCGTTAAGAGAGTTTTTGATATAAAAAAGAGACCTTATAATATGCCATTAATTAATCTAATTGATAGCATAGATAACATTTCAAAATACGTAGAAAATTTAAATATTGAGGACTTTGATTTAATAAAAAAAAACGACTCCCCTCCTACTGTTATATATCCAAATTGCATAAGTAAATACAGATTTCTAGCCAATGATTTAAATGAGATTTCCTTTAGAGTATCTCCTGTAAATGAGTTGAAAGAAATTATAAGTAAACTAGATTCCCCAATTATTTCAAGTTCTGCCAACATTAGTGGAGAAAATTTTCCTAAAAGTTTAGATAATATTTCTAAGTCAATTATAAATTCTGTAGATCTAATTCTTAATTTTGAAGTGAAATCTTCTGGAATACCATCTGAAGTAATAAAAATCAATAACGGTAAAATTGAATATCTCAGAAAATAAATACAATAATCTTTTAGGTTCAGAAAAAATCTTTAAAGCTATTTCAAGTGTTGCTGGACAAATTGACCAAAAAGCATTTGTTATTGGAGGCTATGTAAGAGATCAAATTCTTAATAGAACCACCAAAGATATTGACATAGTTACTGTTGGTAGTGGAATTGAGCTTGCAAAAAAAACTGCTGAAGTTTTAAATAGTTCGACTGTAAAAGTTTTTAAGAATTTTGGGACAGCTATGATTAATGTTGGAGATCTTGAAGTTCAATTTGTTGGCGCTAGAAAAGAAAGCTACAGAAAAGACTCTAGAAACCCAATTGTTGAAAATGGAACTGTAGAAGAAGACCAGAACAGAAGAGATTTCACAATTAATGCATTGGCTATATCCTTAAACAAAGGAAATTATGGAGCATTTATTGACCCATTTAATGGAATTAAAGATCTGAAAGAAAAGATGCTGAAAACACCATTAGATCCAAATATCACATTTTCAGATGATCCCTTAAGAATGATGAGAGCAATTAGATTTTCTTCTCAACTGAATTTTGAAATTGAAGATCAAACCTTACTAGCCATTAAAAAAAATGTAGATAGAATAGAAATTGTTGCACAAGAAAGGATAACTGAGGAATTAAATAAAATAATACTGAGCAATGAACCATCAAAGGGGTTTAAGCTTTTAGAAGAAACAGGATTGTTAAAATTAATTTTTCCTGAATTTCAGTTATTAAAAGGCATTGAAATAAAAGATGGAAAAAGCCATAAGGATAATTTTCACCATACTTTAAAAGTTCTTGACAATATTCTGCCTCACAGCAAAGGAAATTTGTGGCTTAGATGGGCAGCTTTACTTCACGATATAGCAAAACCAAATACCAAAAGATTTAATACAAAACAGGGTTGGACTTTTCATGGTCATGAAGACAAAGGAGCAAGAATGGTACCTTCTATATTTAGGAAATTAAAACTTCCTTTAGACAATCCTATGAAATATGTCCAAAAATTAGTTTTGTTGCATTTGAGACCTATATCATTAACCAATAAAAGTATAACAGACTCAGCTCTTAGAAGATTGCTGTTTGAAGCTGGAGACGATTTAGAGGATCTAATGACGTTATGTCAATCAGATATTACTTCAAAAAATAAGGACAAGAAAATTAAATATATAAATAGGTTTGAGGATGTTAAAATCAAACTTAGAGATTTAGAAGACAGAGATAAAATAAAAAATTGGCAACCTCCTATTGATGGAAAAGAAATTATGGAGACTTTTAATATTAAACCTTGTAAGGAAGTTGGTATTCTTAAAGAATCTATAAAAAATGCTATTTTAGATGGAATAATTAAAAACAGCTACCAAGAAGCATACGACTATTTGCTTGTTAAGGCTAAAGAAATTGGAATAATTGAAAAGTAACTCATTAGATATAAGAATAGTAGCAGATACTCAAGAGGATATATTTGCAGACTTAAGAATTCATAAAGAAAATAATTTCTTAACAATACATGAATTTTTAATCGAAAATTTTCATCTTGATAAATTAGAAATGTCTTCTTTTTTCTACAGTAACCACAATTGGGATAAAGGTGAAGAAATTACTTTAATGAATATGAATGTCGGAGATGATCAAACAATTAAATTCATGGAATCTATTACCATAAATGAAGTATTTGAAGAAAAGAAATTAAAATTTTTATATGTAAATGACTTTCTTAATATGAATATATTTTATGTAGAGATTTTGAAAGAAAGTGATTTAGAGAATGATGAAACCTTAAAGCTCCTTCATAAATTGGGAGAATATGAAGCTAAAAAAAGTGATGAGACACTTAATACTGAAGATGAAAATAAACTTTCCGAAATTGAAGATATTCTAAATGAACCTGAAGAAGATGATTTCGGTGGTTTTGAAGAACTAGATCAGGATTTATACTAAATCATAAAAAACCTTTATTCTTCCTCAAAAACCATTCTACAAATGGGAATATTAAGAGCAAAAGAAGCCATTTATAGTTAATTAAATCTTGCTGCTTTTCTTCAGTATGAGTCTTGATTTTTGAATTATTATCTTTCTTTAGGTTATCGATTAAATTTTTAAATTCTGAAAACTTATAACTTCTTCCATTTTGATTAAGTACTGCTAATTTTTTTGGATTAGCTACAGTATTTAACTTTTCAATATTTGAAGGAATAATTGAAAATTTACCTTCCGTTTTAAGAATTTCATTTTCATTATTTAAAATTATTTTATAGCTGTAATCTCCAATTGGCAATCCACTTAGTTTTAAATCGTAAAAATTATCTCTAGATATCAAATTTTTGGAATTTTCTTTTCCGGAAGAGTCTTTGTAAGAAAATACAATATCTGCTCCAGATTCAACCTCCATTAATTCATTGTAATACTCTGTATATATATAGAGAGATTTATTTTCGAAACTATTCTTTGGAACTATAGAATTTAATCTAGATTTTTTGTCTGTTTTCTTCAAGTATTGAATGATTTTTCTTATAAAATCTTTAAATATATTGGCATTGTTATTTAGTCTATATTCGGACATTTTCCATCTCCATATACCTTCGCCAATTATCACTCCATGTTTGATATTTCTACTATTGAAAAAATAAATTAATGGATAAGGCATTTTTAAGTTGTTTACAGACTGATAAAGTAAAATATTTGCACTAGAAACCAGATTGTAATCTATCGAAAATGGGACAGAAAGAGGGGGATACTCAGAAATTATATTCTGCCATTTCTCTCCAAATGCAAAAGACTTAAAATCTTCATTTAACTGCGCTCTTACTTCATTAATGCCTTTAAATTTATTTTGTTTTAGTCCTAAAAGAATATTTTCATCTGTCTTAGACTTTATTTCTGAACCAGAAATAATTAGCGATGGAATCTCCAACAATCTACTTTTCTCAACAATTTTCATTAAAACCTCACTTCTGGTTGGCTTGTAAAAAATTAAAAGATCAAAGTCGTTAATTTCCCCATAAAAATCATCGATTTGAAAAGTTGTTACTTTTGATTTCAATTGGTCTTCTAATGCCCAATTAATAGCGGCAATATCTGGATGTGAACCAGAACTTAAAATTAATATCTTTTGAGAATAGTCAATTACTTCAATGGAGGTTGTTTTAGAATTATTCAATAAGTTATTATCTGTTTTTTCAGAACTAATCACTACTTTATAATCCTTAATCCCTTTTTCATTTGCTTTGTCTATAAAAGTTACTTTATTGATTCCTTTATTAAAGGTTTTAAACTTTTTTTCTTGTAATATTTCTTTCCCAGAAAATAATTGAACCTTAACATTTTTAAAAGAATTATTTGCGGCCATGGTGACTTCTAGAGGAAAATCATTTCCCAAAAGAGCATATTTATTATTATTGATAGATTTAATTTTAATGTCCTCGTATTGAAAAGTATCTCCAAGTAGAATTGTATTTACCGAAATTGAAGGAGAAATAGATAAATAAGGTAAATCCTTACCCATATTTACTATCCCATCCGAAGCAATTACTAAATCTGTTAAGTTAGTTCCATGGTATTTTATATTTATGAAACTATATAGTTGATCAAAATTGGTAGAATTATCTTCAAAGGAAAATAGTGTGTCTTTTAAGATTTTTTGGCCAAATACACATGTTCTTAAATCATAAAACTCTCTTAACTCTTCCAATTGATTTTTGATTGAATCTTCATAAAAATTCTCATAAAAAGTTGAATCTTCATTAGATAAAATACTTTTAGAATTGTCTTGAGCAAGCAAAAGAATTGGTTTTTCTTTCACCAACTCTGATTTTATAATCTTAGGTCTTAAAAGAAAAATGCTTAATAAAATAAAGGTAATCCACCTTAAAACAAATAATATTAAAAGAGTTTTTGAGGATAAATAATTCTGTTTTCTTTCTTTATTGTAGAGTAAGAAAGTTAAGGCAAATCCAATTGCGACAAAAACAAAAAATAGATAAATGGAAGAATCAAAAATAATTGTACTCAACTAAAATAAGTTAGGTTAACATGCCACCATCAACATTTAAAGTCTGACCAGTTACATAAGCACTTAGATCACTTGCCAAGAAAACACAAGCATTGGCAATATCTTCTGGTGAACCGCCTCTTTTAAGTGGAATTGCATTTCTCCAAACATCTACGGTTTTCTCATCTAACTTTGCAGTCATTTCAGTTTCAATAAAACCAGGAGCAATTACATTACTTCTAATATTTCTAGACCCTAATTCAAGGGCAACAGATTTAGAAAATCCAATAATTCCAGCCTTAGAAGCAGCATAATTTGATTGTCCAGCATTTCCTTTTACTCCAACAACTGAACTCATATTAATTATGGACCCTTTTCGTTGTTTGAGCATTGTTCTTTGTACAGCTTTGGTCATATTAAAAACAGACTTTAGATTCACTTCGATAACTTTATCAAAATCTTCTTCACCCATTCTCATTAATAAATTATCCTTAGTAATTCCAGCGTTGTTTACTAAAACATCAATAGAACCAAAATCTGATAAGACATTTTCAACCAAATCTTGTGATTCTTTATAGTCAGCAGCATTACTTTGGAAACTTTTTACTTTTACTCCATAATTACTTAACTCTTTTTCTAAAGAATTAGCAGATTCCACAGAAGAACTATAGGTAAAAGCAACATTTGCACCATGTTGGGCAAAAACCAAAGCTATTCCTTTGCCAATTCCTCTACTTCCACCGGTTATAATTGCAGTTTTACCTTCTAATAATTTCATTTTTTAATTCTTTATTCAAATATACACAATCTAATTTCTCACAAATAAGGTATTTAAGATTTATATTATTTTTATTCTTATTGCAACAATCATGTTTTTTATGTGTAGAATCTACGCTTTTAAAATCATTAATTTAATATGCAACTTTTTTAATTGTTTAATAGTGTTATTTTTGTAAAAATTCTAAAAATCTTAATGCCAAATAATACTACAATTAAAAGTATAGATTTAAATAAAGAACAGTTTATTAGTCAAGTTCTCAACGACTATCGTATAATTTGTATGAGCAGAGAAGCCTCTTTGCTGGGAAGAAAAGAAGTTCTTACAGGAAAGGCGAAATTTGGAATTTTTGGAGATGGAAAAGAACTAGCACAACTAGTAATGTCCAAATTCTTCAACAAAGGAGATTTTAGATCTGGCTATTACAGAGACCAAACATTCATGATGGCAATTGGGGAGCTTACTGTCCAAGAATTTTTTGCTGGGCTATATGCACATACAGATTTGGAAAAAGAACCAAACTCAGCTGGTAGACAAATGGGTGGACATTTTTCTACAAAATCTGTTGATAAGGATGGGAATTGGCTTAATTTATCAGACAAAAAAAACACCTCTTCTGATATTTCTTGTACTGGTGCACAAATGCCACGTCTAGTAGGATTAGGATTAGCATCTAAGATTTACAGACAAAATAAAGAATTAAAGGATTTTAATAACTTTTCAAATAATGGAAATGAAGTTGCCTTCGGAACTATAGGAGATGCTAGTACTTCAGAAGGTGTCTTCTGGGAATCCATGAATGCAGCTTGTGTTTTAGAAATCCCACTAGTGATGTCTGTTTGGGACGACGGATATGGGATATCTGTAGAAAAAAAATACCAAACTACTAAAGAAAGTATTTCTACTGCTTTATCTGGTTTTGAAATTAAGAACCAGTCCAACGGTTTGAAAATTTTCAAATGTAATGGATGGAATTATGCTGAATTATACAGCACCTACCAAGAAGCTGTTAATTTTTCTAGAGAACACCATAAGCCAGCTTTGGTACATGTCGAAGAAATCACCCAACCACAAGGACATTCAACCTCTGGATCACATGAAAGATACAAGTCTAGCGAAAGATTAGCTTGGGAAAAAGAATACGACTGTATAGTTCAATTTAAAAAATGGATTCTTAGCAATGAAAATGCAACTGGAAAGCCAATATGCACCTTAGCAGATTTAGAAACCATAGAAATAGATAGTAAAAACGAAGTGAAAAGACTAGCGAAGTTGGCTTGGACAGAGTTTTTAAACCCAATTAAAGAAAGCTTGAATGAATGTACTTTACATCTAAAAAATATTGCCAGTAAAAGTTCTAAAAAATCAGAAATACTTCAAATAGTAAACGACTTAGAAAAAATAAGAGAACCTATTAAAAAAGATATTTTTTCAAGTTTTAGAAAGACTTTATTAATTTCAAGAGGAGAAAAGTCCAACGAGAAATTAGCTGCTATCCAGTGGTTTAAAGCGCAACAAGAGACTGAGTTTGACAATTACAACTCTAATTTATACACTGAAACAAATTATTCTGCTCTAAAAGTTAAACCATTAGATGTTGTATTCTCTAATAATAAAGTAGATGGAAGAGTGATTTTAAAAAATAATTTTCAAAAACTTTTTAGTCAATTTCCAGAGCTTTTAACTTTTGGAGAAGATACCGGAATTATTGGTGGAGTTAACCAAGTAATGGAGGGAATGCAGGACGAATTTGGTGAGCTTAGAGTTTTTGATACTGGAATAAGAGAAACTACAATTATTGGCCAAGGAATAGGAATGGCTTTAAGAGGACTCAGACCAATTGCTGAAATACAATATCTAGATTATCTACTTTATTGTATTCAAATTATGAGTGATGATTTAGCAACTTTGGCCTACAGAACAAAAGGGACCCAAAAGTGTCCTCTAATTGTTAGAACAAGAGGCCACAGACTTGAAGGAATATGGCATGCGGGTTCTCCATTAGGTGGAATCATTAATTTGTTGAGAGGGATCATAGTTTGTGTACCTAGAAACATGGTAAAAGCTGCTGGATTTTACAATACATTAATTAAATCAGATGATCCAGCATTGGTTATTGAATGTTTGAATGCGTACAGGATAAAAGAAAATGAACCAGAAAACTACGGAGAGTTTACAACCCCAATTGGAATTCCTGAAATTGTTTCAGAAGGAAAAGATATTACAGTAGTAAGTTATGGTTCCACTTTTAATATTTGTCAACAAGCTGTAAAAGAATTAAAAAACTACAGTATATCATGTGAACTAATTGACGTACAGACACTTATTCCTTTTGATATAAATCATTTAATTAGTAAGTCTTTAGAAAAAACGAATAAGATTATTTTTATTGATGAAGATGTTCCTGGTGGAGCAACTGCTTTTATGTTAGACCAAGTAATTAATAAACAAAGAGGATATTTCCATTTGGATTCTCAACCAGTAACATTAACTGCAAAGGATCATAGACCAGCTTATGGAACTGATGGTGATTATTTCTCAAAACCAAGTCTAAATGACATTACAGAAGCCATATACAACCTAATGCATGAAAGCAATCCCAAGTTGTATCCAAGTATTTTCTAACAGTTATGAAAAAAATAATATTTTTTTTCACATTATTAGTTACTTTCCTTCATGCATATAACCAAGAGATTGGATTTAAAGAAATAGATAGTTGGGTAGAAGATAATCCTGGAAAACTAATTCCTATTCGTATCGAATTCAAGGATAATATTGATTGTTTCAAGCTAAATCAACAATTTAAAGACCAACAAACGCCAGTTAATCAACGTCCAAAATTTGTTAATAGGCTTTTAAAAGAGCAAGCTGTTAAGTCCCAAGAATTTGTAATAGATTTCTTAAAAAAACAAACTTCATCTAAAACCTATTATCATTCATTTTGGATTGTAAACATTATTGTTGCTCAAGTAGATGCGGCAACAATTGAAAAATTGTTGCAATTTTCTAATATTTCATCCATTAAAATTGAAAATAACCAATTTATCGCCCATGACGATTTTAAGGAATCCGCAGACAATAACAGAACTCCCAACGGAGTTGAAAATGGTTTAATTGCAATAAACGCACCTGCTATGTGGGCGCTTGGCTATACTGGAAGAGGAAGATTAGCTTATAATTATGACACAGGAGTTTGGCCAAATCATCCAGCATTTAGTAATAGATTTGTCGGGGATAGGTTTCCAATGCAACAAAGTTGGATTGGTTATTTTAATACATTTCCTAATGGCTCTATTCAAAATCATGGAACGCATACTTTGGGAACTATTGCAGGATTAGTAGAGTCCACTAACGACACCATAGGAGTTGCTTTTGGTTCTTATTGGATTGCAAATGATTTTGTTACCTCGACTGTACAAGCACTCCCTCCTATTGTTAATATGATAGAGGCCTTTCAATGGGCATTGAATCCAGATAATGACACTTCTACAACAGAGGATGTTCCAGATGTGATAAATAATAGTTGGCGATGGTATGATGGAAATGACACCATTCACTGTCAAGGTTTTGTTGTAAATCTTATGAATGCAATTGAAGCGGCTGGAATTGCAAATGTTTTTTCTGGAGGTAATTCGGGTCCAAGTAATTCTAGTGTAAATTCTCCACAAAGAATAAACACTTCAGAAGTTAATACATTCTGTGTTGGGAGTGTTAATGGGAATATTTCTTTTCCTTATCCAATATCAAATTTTTCTACAAGAGGACCTTCTCAGTGTTCTGCTTCGGGATCATTAGCTATTCATCCTGAAGTTGTAGCACCAGGTCAGAATGTAAGATCAGCATGGGAACAAAATAATTTTAATACAATTTCTGGCACTAGTATGGCTGCACCTCATGTTTCGGGAGCCATTTTACTATTAAAAGAAGCTTTTCCTTTCCTTTCTGGAGAAGAACTACTTTGGGCACTTTATTTATCTGCTGTGGATTTAGGTGTTGCTGGTGAAGACAACGTTTACGGAATGGGGATGATAGATGTTTATGCAGCATTTCTACATTTAAGCCAAATCCATACTCCAGTTGACCCTTCAAGTATGATTTATGATCTTCATCTTGATTCTCTTACTATACCTAATTTTAGGGAAAATACTTGTGAAAATACATTTACCCCAACAGTATTTTTTAAAAATCTTGGAGATTTTACAATTACCAATATTGAGTTTACTTTAAAAATTAATGGAGATACTATTCTAAATAATACTTGGACGGGAAGTTTAGCTCCAAATTCTACTTCCAGCTTTACTCTTCCAGTTTTAAGTGGTTTAAGTTCTGGTAAAAACGAAATACAAGTATTGGCTAATCTAGGAAATTCCTTTAATGAATATGATTACTTTAATAACAGTACCATCCTAAGATTTTCAATTATAAAGGAAATAACAACACTTCCATTTATAGAGGATTTTGAAAATGGCATCAACGACACCACATGGATTATTGAAAATATAGATCTTGACAAAACATGGGGAGTTGATTCTACCAGTGGCTTACCGTGGAGCGATCAATCGGCTTGCATAAAGCTATTTTCTTACGCTCCTAGAAACAACCAGAAAGATGGTCTTGTAACTCCAAAAATAAGCCTTTCTTCATCAAATGATTTATTTTTAACATTTGATATTGCATATCAGAAAAGGAGTGCTTCAGGATTTTTAAATGACACCCTTAAGGTATTTGTCTCCAATAATTGTGGATTGTCTTATGACTATTTGGTTTACCAAAAGCATGGTTACGATCTTAGCACTTTTGACACATCTTCTTTTGATTTTGTTCCTGAATATTTTACTCATTGGAGAAACGATACTATTGATCTTTCTAGTTTATCTAACGAAGAGATTTTAGTTAAATTTGAAACAACTAACAGAGCTGGAAATAATTTATATTTAGATAATATTAAAGTATTTGAAGGGTTAAATGCCCCTGCTTCAATATCTAAAACTGATTTATTAGAATTTGAACTTTATCCAAATCCAACTGGATCGAATATCAATATATTTTTTAAGAGTTATAATAGTAATCATTCATTTGTAACAATTTACAACCCTTTAGGTGAAGTTATGTTATCCTCAAAGTTAGATGGCTACCATACATTATTACCAACCAAAAAATTAAGTTCTGGAATTTATATTGTTCAACTTTTTCAAAGTGGGAAAAGCTCAATTAAATCCTTTATTAAGTGGGAAGATTAATTTTTTTTGAATAATATCTTTTTTATGAAACAAGAAACTAAAGAAAAGCTTGATTATTTTGTAGAAAAGTACAACAACTCCACTTTTATTAAACCCGACCCAATCGGACTTGTTCATAGATTTTCCGAACAAAAAGACATTGAAATATTTGGATTAATAATAGCTACCCTTTCTTGGGGAAATAGAAAGTCAATTATAAAAAGCGGAGAAAATCTATTAAAAATAATGGATAATGAACCTTTTAAATTTGTAAAAAATTTCAATGAAAATGAACTGAATTTATTAAATGATTTTAAGCATAGAACATTTAATGCTTTTGATTTACAATTTTTTATTTTAAGACTTCAAAAAATATATAAAAGGTTTGGTTCGTTAGAAGAGTTATTTGCTCCTGATTTTAAAAAAAACAAAAATTCATTTGAAGCAATTGTGAATTTTAGAAAAGAATTTTTGGGAGAGCATCATGAAATTAGAACTAAAAAACATGTTGCAAACCCTATTAAAGGATCTGCAGCTAAAAGAATAAATATGTTTTTAAGATGGATGGTTAGAAAGGACGACAAAGGGGTAGATTTTGGGATATGGAATAAAATAAGTCCATCAAAGCTATCCTGTCCACTAGATATTCATAGTGGAAGATCTGCTAGAGAATTTAATCTTTTGAAAAGAGAACAAAATGATTGGAAGGCAGTTGAAGAGCTGGATATTTCATTGCGAAAATTAGATTATAAAGATCCCGTAAAATATGATTTTGCACTTTTTGGAATGGGAATTGAATCCAAAGAGTTTTAAATCAAATTATATTGACTAAATTCGTGCTTTAATGAGTCTATTATATCCTGATTTTCTTTGGGCATTACTTCTGAATATTATCCCAATATTCATCCATCTATTCAATTTACAAAAACACGAAACCATTTATTTTTCAGATGTTTCTCTTTTAAAAAGCATAGAAGAGAAAACAAAAAGAAAATCTCAATTAAAAAATATTCTATTACTTATTTCTAGAATCTTATTTGTAAGCTCTGTAGTTATAGCTTTTTGTATCCCATATAAAAAGGATCAAAAAATAGACCTATTAAAAGATTTAAATAAAGTGGGGATATATATAGACAATTCATTTTCGATGAGTAGAAGTTACCAAAACCAAACACTCCTTGAATCTGCAAAAGACGATGCGATAAAATTAATAGATAATTTACCAGATGAAACTAAATATGTATTAACCACCAATATTAAAAAAAATAACAAGCAATATTTTATTGATAATAATGAGATTAAAAAAGAAATTATCAATTTAAAAACAACTGCTCAAACACTAACCATTTCTGAGGCTTTAGAGATTCAGCACGAACAGTTAAATCTTGAAAAATTAAATTCATTTTGGTTTACAGATCTTCAAGAAAACACTTTGGATCTGGATAAAATTAAAGACAAAAGCATTATAAAAAACATCAATATTCTTCAATATGGCTCATCTTCCAACGAGAATATTTCAATTGATTCTGTATGGTTTAATAAAAACAATAGAACCATCAACAACAATGAAAACTTAAATGTTAAAATCACCAATCATTCAGTAGAAGAAGTAGAATTTCAAACCAAATTAAATATAAATAATGGTGAGGTATTAAACCAATCTTTTAATAAAATTAATCCTAAGGAGTCTAAAGAAATAAAATTTGATTATTCTGTTAGTGAAAAAGGAATAAAATCGGGATTAATTAGCTTGATAAATCCGCCTAATAACGAATTATTATTTGACGATAAATATTTCTTTTCTTATATGCTAGAGGAGAAATTTACAATAGTTAATATCCACCAGGGTGAAAATAAATCAAATAAATCTATAGAATCACTGTTTAAATCTGTTGAGAAAACCAATTATAAAAATATAGATATTAATAATGGGATTACTATTCAGGATTTAAATGCAGAGCTTATAATTTTAAATAAACTATCAAATATTGATAAAAAAACCCTCCAACTGCTATCGAGTTCCTCTAAAAGAAAAAGCATTTTAATTTTCCCTTCTCTTAGTGTAGATGTAGATTACAAAGATTTATATAAAATTCTTGGTATTAAAAGTTCTGAAATAATAAACTTAAAATTAGAATTAGATATTGAATCTATTGATTTGAGTTTTTTTAAAAATATTTTTTCAAATTATAATCAAAATTTAGACCTACCCTATTTTAATAAATACCTTAAAATTCAAAACTTATACAATCCAATTAATTATATAAACTTAAGTAATGCAGAGCCTTTATTGAGTAAATATTCTTTTAAGAATAATGACTTTTATTTTTTCACTTCCAATTTAAGTAGGGAATATTCAAATTTCAGCCAACATGCTTTGTTTGTACCTATCCTTCTTCGCATAAAGGAGAAATCTGCGAACGACATTACAAGTCAAGTTTCAATTAATGATTTGGAGAATTTCAAAATTAATCAAGCAATTCAACAAAATGGAAATATAAAAATTACCAATGATTTAAGTGAGCCTACTTACTCTTTTTTCCCTTTAATTTCAAGTAGTTCTGGTTCGTCGTCATTGTATATTAAGGACATGATTGAATCCACTGGTCACTATTTCATATATAACAACGACAGTTTGGTAAATGGATTTTCAGTAAACAATTCAAAAAGCGAATCTAAAATGGCATTTTCTTCTTCTAAAGAACTTAATACGGAGCTTGAAAATTTAGATTTAAATGATAAAATTCACTATTGGGACATAAAGCAAAATAAATATCCCGAACTAATTAAAAACAATGATAAGAATTTAGAATATTGGATATATTTTATTTTTATAAGTTTAATATGCCTAATTTTAGAAATCATAATAATTAAAAAACTAACATAATATGTCTTCACTTTTAATTAAAAATGTAAATATTATAGACCCAAATTCAGAGTTTAATAACTCTAAAAAAGACATACTTCTAAAAAATGGATTAATTGAAAAGATTGAAGACAATATTGAGGTAAATAATTCAGAAACAGTTCAAGAAGACAATCTTCATGTTTGCCCTGGTCTTTTCGATTTTTCAGTAGATTTTCCCGAGCCTGGAAATGAACAAAGAGAAACTCTAGAATCTGGCCTATTTTCCTCAAAATCTGGTGGTTTCACAGGTGTAGGACTACAGCCTACTTACCAACCTGCTAGAGACAAAAAAAGTGAAATTCTTTTCTGCAAAAACACTACTAAAAATTTTGGAATAGATGTTGTTCCCTTTGGAGCAATCTCTAAAGATTTAAAGGGCGAACAATTGGCAGAAATGTTTGACATGTACAATGCTGGAGCACTTGCCTTTTCTGACAATATGCGACCAATTCATAATAGCGGTCTTTTTTCAAGAGCATTGCTTTATGCAAAGAACTTTAATGGATTAATAATCTCTTTTCCTTACGAAGAAAAAATATCACCTAACGGACTAATAAATGAAGGTGTTGTTTCAACTAAATTAGGTTTGGAAGGAATTCCAGATTTATCTGAAGAACTTATGGTTAATAGAGATCTATTGATTAATAAATACCACGAGGGAAGGTTACACTTCAATATTTTATCTTCAAAAAAAAGCTTAGAACATATAGAAGTAGCTAAAAAAACTCAAAATAATTTAAGCTGTGGAACATCCATTTTTCACCTGTTATTTGACGATGAAATTATTAATCAGTTTGACAATAGATTTAAAATACTTCCACCTTTTAGAACAAAAGAAGATAGAAATGCACTTTTAGAAGGGGTTAAAAATGGAACGATAGATGTAATTACATCTTACCATCAACCCAATGAAAAAGAAACTACTAATGTTGAGTTCAGCTTGTCCCCTTTTGGATCCATAGGTACCCAGATTTGCTTTCCGTTAGCACTAACTTATCTTAAAGAATATATTGGTCTAGAGAAAATTGTACAATGTATGTCTATAAATCCACGAACAATCCTTCAATGTGAAGTTCCTATCATAAAAGAAGGTTATGGAGCTAATATGACATTATTTAATCCCGATAAGAAATGGATTTATAATAAAAACAACAATACCTCTATGAGTGAAAATACTGGTTTGTTTGGTGCTGAACTAAATGGATTTGTTCATGGAACTATTCATGAAAGTAATTATCATAAAAATCTTCTGAAATAATAAATAATATTCTACATTTGCTGTGGGCAAGTCTCATACGACCAGCTCCTGTTGAATCCCCCAGGATGGGAACATAGCAAGGGTAAACGGTTGTAGCGGTGCGATATGAGTAGCTTGCCCTTTTTTTTGTATCTTATTAGACAGCAATGACTATAGAAATAAAAGAAATAAAAAAATTAAATCCTTTACAATTATCTCAGTGTATTGAAATTTCCAATCGTTTATTTGGAAAAGGTTATCATTCTAGAAAATATTTCTTAAAAGAAGAGATTGTTACAATCGTTGCTATAAAGAATAACAAAATCATTGGTTTTTTTATAGGAAAAAAAGAAATTAAAAATGTGGTAATAGATTGTATTGCCATAAAAAGGAGATGGCAAAAAAAAAGTATAGGTACAAAACTTATGACTTTCTATTTTCGAAAATTTCTAAATTCTAAAGACAAGGTAGTTGCCTATGCATGGAAAATTAAAAACAAAATGCCTGCAGGAAAAATCAATTACAAGTTTGGATTAAAACCTGTGAAAAATATGGGGAAAATATGGAAGGAAAAATGCAATGTTTCTTTTAAATGTCGCAGCTACAATAATACTTGTATTTGTGAGTGTGTTAAATTTTCAAATTAATTGTTAGCAATTACTTAAAAATTTCTTTTTAGCACTTTTTAATTATTCTTACTTTCACCAAATAACCAACTAAAACCAACAAATGAAATTTTTTATTGATACTGCAAACTTAGAGATGATACAAGAAGCCCAAGATTTGGGAATATTAGATGGTGTGACTACTAATCCTTCTCTGATGGCTAAAGAAGGAATTTCAGGTTCTAAAAATATTGTTAATCACTATAAAAAAATATGTGAAATTGTAGACGGTGATGTAAGTGCAGAAGTAATTTCAACAGATTTTGATGGAATGGTGAAAGAGGGCGAAGCATTGGCTGAGCTACATTCAAATATTGTAGTTAAAGTACCGATTATTAAAGATGGTATCAAGGCAATTAAATATTTTTCAGATAAAGGAATAAAAACCAATTGCACCTTAATATTTTCAGCTGGACAGGCTTTACTAGCAGCAAAAGCTGGAGCTACATACGTTTCTCCATTTATTGGAAGATTAGACGATGTTAGTACAGACGGAATGGATTTAATTGCTCAGATAAGAGAGATTTATGACAATTATATGTTTGATACCGAGATACTTGCAGCTTCAGTAAGGCATCCTATGCATATTATTCAATGTGCGGAAATTGGTGCAGATGTTATGACGGGACCACTTAGTGCAATAACTGCGCTTTTAAACCATCCTTTAACAGATATTGGCTTAGCTAAATTTTTAGCTGACTTTAAAAAAGTAAATGGCTAGATAATTATGCTTATCAATGTTGTTGCTAAAGATCCTGATTTAAGAGTAATTCAAAAAATCATTAAAATTCTAAACAACGACGGTCTTATTGTAATTCCTACAGATACAATCTATGCTTTTGCAACCAGCATGAAGAGCAAAAAGGGGCTAGAAAGATTGGCTAAAATCAAAAATATTAAATTAAAAAAAGCTAACTTTTCTTTGATTTGTCAGGATTTAAAAGAAATTTCTAGATATACCAAGCCATTGGATAGAAAGATCTTTAAAACTCTTAAAAACACACTTCCAGGTCCATTTACATTTATATTGAATGCAAATAATAATATTTCCAAAATATTTAATTCCAATAAAAAAGAAATTGGGATAAGAATTCCAAACCATAGGTTTATTAGAACCCTTGTAGAAGAATTAAATCATCCTTTAATCTGTTCTAGTGTAAACGATGAAGATGAAATTGTTGAATACACCACAGATCCATTGATAATATTTGAAAATCACGAAAATAATGTCGATGCAGTAATTGACTATGGATATGGGAAAAATGTAGCATCAACTGTTGTAGACTGTACATCTGACAATTTAGTATTGATAAGACAGGGAGCTGGAGAATTATAAAACGTTTAAGAAAGATTAACAATTAAAGCTTAAGGAAATAGAAATAGTTTATAATTTTGAACAGAAATAATAATTATGATAATAGCTATAATAGCACACGACGGAAAAAAAGCTGAAATGGTTCAATTTTTAAATGAACAAGCTGATATTCTTCATAAAAATGAGATTGAGTTAATCTCAACTGGAACTACTGGAGAAAAAGTCAAAAAAGCTGGTTTTAAGGTTACCGCACTACTTTCCGGTCCTCTAGGTGGAGATGCTCAAATAGCAGCTAAAGTTGCAGATGGAACTTGCCATATGGTAATTTTTTTTAGAGATCCGTTAGAAAAACATCCTCACGAACCAGACATTTCAATGCTTATGAGATTGTGCGATGTTCATGATGTTCCTTTAGCTACTAACCCCTCTAGCGCAGCTCTTTTAATAAAGGGTATTTACAGCAATTAAAAAATTCTTAGACTGTATTTCTTTAATTCTCTATCCAAATTTTTGGAGTTTGGACAATGAATATCTAAAGTCGTCCAGAACTCTGTACTATGGTTTTTAACTTTCGTATGAACCAATTCGTGAAGAATAACATAATCTATAAGTTCTTCTCTAAGTCTCATTAAGTGTAAAGAAAGATTTATGTTGTTTTTAAAAGAACAACTCCCCCACCTGGTTTTAGTATTTTTAATTGCCAATTTTTGATAATTAAAGTTGTGTTTTTTTGCCAATTCATCTACTCTTTTAGGTAAAAAAGATTTAGCTTCTATTCTTAGAATTTTTTCAATTACATTTCTTATATAATTTTGATTTTCAATAGATTGAATTTCATTTTCATCAGAAATATAAATTTTTATGGATTTGTTTTCTTTTAAAAAAGTGTTCTTTATTTCTGAAGTGGAATCAATAAATATAGAATGGAATTTTGTTTGAAAGATGCTACCAATTGTAAAATTGGTCTGCAATTGTTCCTGACTTTGTATTTTATGAAGGTTCTTTTGAATCCAATTCATTTTAGATTCAACAAAATCATTCGCTATTTTAAAAGATAAAAATCTAGGAACTGTCACTAAAACTCCTTCAAAGGGTTTTATTCTTATAGAGATATTTCTTGCTTTTAAACTCTTTCTGAAATTTATTTCAGTATTCTGTATTTTTAAAATTTTACCCTTCATTTATGGCTATCTCCAAGGGTGAATAAATTGTGAATTGTATTTTTTTATCCATGAAAGTTTTTCACCACTATGAGTAGATTTAATTTTTTTTATAATTTGCTCTTTAAGTTCCAATTGTTTATTAAATGACTTGGTAAGTTCTTTGATTAGAATTTTGGAATCGGTATGATGATTTAGTTCTATTTAAAAAAATTTAGTTCTGTTGCTGAATTTTATATAAAGTCTTTAAAAGTGACTGATTTTCTTTATACAAAGTCTCTTTTATACTGTTGTAATGTAAAACTTTTCCAGAAAAAGCATCTAAGTCAAATATAAACTCCTCTGAACATATTATTTTTTTAGATGCCTGAAGACCAAATAGAAACTCCTTATAATTGTCAGGCTTCTTTAAGTCAGAATTCTCAAATAATCGATTGGTAAAATTATATGGTACAAATGGAAACTGCTTATTATAAAATTCAATACCAATTTGGTCAAATATTTTATTATTGTCTTCTACTCTCTTCAATATAACTTCGTAATAATAGGATAATTTTCTAGTCAGCTGTTTATCATCTAATCCGCTAAGCAAGCCAGAAGATTGAATTGCTTTAAATGTAGAGTTATTAATAAACACTGTTCCATAAGATGGAAGTCTATCGATCTCCATCATTTTAATTTTAAGAGAATCCCAAGAAATTTTTTTACTATGAAAGTCATATATCAAAGTATGTAATTTCACTAAGTCTGCGTATGCTTTGGTTCCTTCAATATTGTATCTGTTAATGGTGATGGAATCTGCTCTTAAATCATCAATTAAAGCTTTGTAGTTTTGAATCATACTTTTTTTGATTTTATAGTCTTCTCTCATGTTTTCTGCAAAAAAACCAAGAGTAATACCCAAAAAGATCATTAAAAACTCAATAAAATACTTTTTGATTTTATCCATAAATTATTATTAAATTCAGAAAACTATTTTTATCGTTTATTTATCTAAAAAAGTATAGCTTAATAAAATTTCCTTCTAAATTTATTAAATATTAGTTTTTGAAAGATAATATTTAGTCTATTTTAATTTTAATGATTGCAAAAAAATTTATTTACATTTTAATCTTTTCCTTAGGAGCCTCCAATTTTTTATCCTGCAGTAAAACTAGCTATAAAAAAGCATCTCCTATTGTAGAAGATAATTGTGTATCAATATCTAATATTATGGTAGTAAAAAATATGGATAGTATATGGGAACTTAGAAATGAAGAAGAGGAACATTTATTCTATTTTCCAAATTTTGAAGAAGCTGACAAAACAAAAATTGTATTGGAACATTATCAAACAAAATTTATTTGTAAATGTGGAGAAGGTTATTATACAAACTCTATTGGAGAAGAAAATACAAATGCACTTATTATGCAATACCAATTGTCGACTGATAGTTCTGGTATTGGAAATAAGGAAATAAATAGCTACAATAACTCTTCAGAAGATTGCCTGCCATTTAACCCAGAGAAATTAGTTGCTAGAAGGTCTCTAGATGGAAATTGGTATTTAATAGAAAAACCAGGACATTCTATGTTTGGATTTGGAAAGAACGAAGAAGAATGTGTAAAAGCCCTTAGTGTAATTAAAAAATATGGTTTTAACCAATCTTGTTTTGTTGGTAGAGCAAATCCATCATTTAGCTATTTAAAAAGGTATAGAGAGGATATTGACACCCTTATAATTTTTTAACAGGCTACAAAGTAGTTAATATAAATAATATCATTTATTATTATTACAAATAATTGATTTTTAGCATTTTAAATAAAATAATTAAAACATTGAGAGTTTATTGGCACTTCTGAAATATAAGTTTACTTCTAGGAGTGTTTTGTTATTTCTCTTGTGTTGGTCAAGAAATTATTTGTAAAGACAATACCAAACCTTCCATAGAGAAAGAGGCTATTGTAATACTTCCTGGATTTGGAGATTCAAAAAAAGGGAGAAATGAGCAAGAGAAATTCTTTAAAGAAAAGGGATACGATTTATTTATTCCTGAGTATATGGACAAATTCAAGGTAGATAATTGTGTAGAAAATCTACACGAATTCTATGATAAAAATCAATTAAAGGATTATAAAAAAATACATTTTTTCTCTTATATATTAGGATCATGGGTATTAAATAAATTTATTAATAAATATGGTGTTTTAAATATATCTACCATAGTTTATGACAGAAGTCCAACCCAAGAAAGAGCACCTTATTTGGCTGCAGAAAATTTAAATTTAATTATTTCAATAATGGGAATAAAGAATATTATGAATGACATGGCAGGTTTAAAATATCCTCCTATTGAAAATAAGGATTTAGATATTGGAATTATCATTGAAAGCAAAGCAACAAAATTGCTAAGAATTTTAGAAAAAAAAGCTTTAGAAATGGGTCCTTTAGACTATAAATTAGAAAGTCTAAACCAAAAAACAGATGACTATATTTATACCTGGCTAAATCATGATCAAATGTATGAACGCTTTGATGTCATTGGAGAAGAAATATTTTATTTTATAGAAAACCATTCATTTTCTAATAATGCGGTAAGAGAGCAGTATAATTGGAATCCATTTACTAACTATAAAAAAGAAGGATTAAAATGATTTCATTTTATAAAATCAAACCAAAATTTCAAAAGTTATTAAAACCAATTTTAGTTGGTTTATACAAGTTTGGAATTACTGCAAACCAAATTACAGTTAGTTCCATTTTTTTATCTTTTTTTATTGGGATTTCTCTTTGGTTTCACACTGATTACAGATGGGGGTTACTTGTGGTTCCAATTGGTCTTTTAGTTAGAATGGCTCTTAATGCCTTAGATGGAATGATGGCAAGAACCTATAATATGCAATCAAAGTTGGGAGAGGTTTTAAATGAAATTGGGGATGTGATTTCTGACTTATTTATATTTATTCCTATGACACAAATAAAAGGACTTAACCACGAGCTTCTAGCTTTTTTTATAGGACTCTCTATTATAAACGAGTTTGCTGGGTTTATGGGTAAATTAATTGGCAAAGAAAGAAGATATGATGGCCCAATGGGAAAAAGCGATAGAGCATTTTTAGTTGGTATAATTTGTTGTATTCTTTTCTTTAAACCAATAGAGTTGATAATTATCAACTCTATATTTATCGGTGCATCTTCTCTAATAGTTTTAAGTACTGTAATAAGATTAAAAAAGGGATTGAGAGATGGATAAACTAATTGAAAATATCAATATTTCTGGTGAAATTCAAATTGTAATATTTATCATTTTAGCAATTTTAGTATTTTCTTCAATCGTATTGGGAATTTGGGGATTATTTAGTAAGTCTAAAATGCTTAAAGAGCTTAAAACTAGAACAAAATCGTGGTGGATAATGTGTACCTTATTTATAACTGCTACTATTATAAGTAATGTTATTACCTATGTTTGTATTGGGTTTTTATCATTTGCCGCATTGAGAGAATTTTACTCTGTCATTAAATTAAGGAAATCAGACAGAGCTGGAATGTTGTGGTGTTATTTAGCCATTCCAGTTCAGTATTATTTAGCATACAGAGGATGGTATGAACTTTTTATAGTATTTATTCCTGTATTTATGTTTGTTTGGATTCCTTTTATTTTAGTGTTACAAGGAGAAACTAAAATGATTATGTCCTCTATGGCTGGTCTTCCTACCTCGCTAATGCTTTGTGTTTTTGGGTTGAGTCATATGGCTTATTTGATAAGTTTACCAGAAATAGATGGTTTTAGTGCTGGAGGAAAAGGATTACTTCTGTTTTTAATATTCATAACTCAGATAAATGATGTAATGCAATTTATATGGGGAAAATTAATTGGGAAACATAAAATACTGCCTAAAATAAGTCCTAATAAGACTTGGGGAGGATTCATTGGAGGTTTAATTTCTTCTGTTTTTATTGGCTACTTAATGAGCTTTCTAACTCCGTTAAACCACTGGCAAGTTATTGTGGTTAGTTTCTTTATTGCAGGTGTTGGTTTTGTGGGAGACGTGGTTGTATCTGCTATTAAACGAGATATGGGGGTAAAAGATATGGGACAAGCAATTCCTGGACATGGTGGAGTTTTAGATAGAATTGATTCCTTGGCCTTAACAACTCCTATTTTCTTTCACTTAGTTTATTTTTTCGCCTACTAGTGAGAACTATTTTTCTTTATATTATTTATAAAATATTTTGGAATTTTTTCTTCAAAATAATAATTGGCGTAAGGTATATCGGAGAAAAGAAATTAATAAAACACCAACAATTTGTAATGGTAGCAAATCATAATAGTCATGCAGATGGAGTAACTCTTATGACTTCTGTCCCAGTAGACAGATTAGCTATAACTTATCCGGTGGCTGCAGAAGATTATTTTGGGAAAAGTAAACTTTCTGCCTTTCTATCTTGGTTTCTTATAAACCTTCTTTTAATTCCTAGAAAAAGAGACGATAAAAATCCTAATAGAGATCCTATTTTTATATTGGATAGTTATTTAAAAAATGGCAAGTCTCTCATTTTCTTTCCTGAGGGTTCGCGAGGAAAAGCAGGTAAAATACAAGTTTTTAAAAAAGGTTTAGGACATTTAATGAAAGAAAATATGAATATTCCTATTATACCCGTTTATTTGGAAGGAATTGGCAGAGTGTTGCCGAAAGGAAATAAAATAATGTTGCCTGGTATAACTAAAATATATTTTGGAAACCCAATTTTTTTAGAAAACGAATCGGTAGAAGAAATTGTTGAAAAAGCAGAAAACGCTGTGCACGATCTTAAGAATCGGTGTGACAATAACAATAGCTCAAATTTAAGAGAGTAATATTTATACTTTATATCTTAGCTTTGTAAAAAATAAGACAATGTCTTCCTTTGAAAAATTTGGTTTAAGAAAACAACTTCACAATGCCATTGAAGATTTAGGATTTAATACTCCTACTCCAATTCAAGAACAATCCTTTTCTGTTATTCTTTCTGGCAAAGACATGTTAGGAATAGCACAAACTGGAACGGGAAAGACTTTAGGGTATATGATGCCTTTATTGGACGAACTCAAATATTCCAAACAATCCAATCCGAGAATATTAATTTTAGTTCCTACAAGAGAATTAGTAATTCAAGTAAAAGAAGAAATTGATAACTTTTCTAAATACTTAAGTGTAAGAACTATTGGCATATATGGTGGAGTAAACATAAAAAGACAGAGTATTGAGCTATATGAAGGTTGCGATATTGTGGTAGCAACACCTGGAAGATTATACGATTTAATACTTAACCAATCTCTTGTAGTTAAGGGACTTAAAAAGCTAGTGATTGACGAGGTAGATGTTATTCTTGATTTGGGGTTTAGAACTCAGATAACTAATATTTTAGATCTTCTTCCAAAAAAAAGACAGAATATTATGTTCTCAGCAACTATGACCCAGCATGTAGATTCATTAATTGATGATTTTTTTATTGCACCTGTTAAAATTTCAATTGCTGTAAGTGGAACTCCATTAGACAATATTGCTCAGCAATGCTATAAAGTAGAGAATTTTTATACGAAAATAAATTTGCTTACCTATTTACTAGTTAATCAAGAAGAATTTAAAAAAGTATTAGTCTTTGTCTCTAACAAGAAAATGGCAGATAAAGTATTTGAACTAATAGAACCAGAATTTGGTCATGAATCTTGCATTATTCATTCTAATAAGTCTCAAAACTATAGAATTAGATCCATAGAAGATTTTGATTCTGGGAAAAATAGGATTCTTATTTCTACAGATGTTATGTCAAGAGGTTTGGATTTAAATGAAATTTCTCATGTTGTAAATTTTGATACTCCTGAATTTCCTGAAAATTACATGCACAGAATTGGTAGAACAGGAAGAGCTGAAAAAGAAGGAAATACTATTTTATTTTCTACAGAAAAAGAGCAGTCTTTCAAAAAGAAGATTGAAGAATTAATGGCCTGTGAAATTCCAATGGTTGATTTCCCTAAAGAAGTAGAGATTTCCTTAGAACTAATTGCGGAAGAGCGAGCGGAAGATGGACTTAATAAAAATGAAAATCGTAACTCTAAAAAAATTGAGCTAGATGCTGGATTTCATGAAAAGAAAGAAAAAAACTTAAAGACCAATTTAGGTGGAAGCTATAGAAGAATTATTAAAAAGAAGTACAAGAAACCTCAGACAAGGGGTGATAAGACTTATCACAAAAGACAAAAAAGAGGATAAAAAAACTTGAAGAATGGTTATCCTTTTTTGAAAAGAAAACCTAGTCCGATTCTGGATAAAAATTTCTTTTCAAAATTCCAAAAAAACTTAAACTGACCAAATATAAACCCAGTAATGGGTAAAGTAATTTGATAAATAGGAAAAATAAGTGCTATTCTTAATGGCCAATAAACCATTGGATCTACCAACTCTTTTTCAATGCCAAAAAAAGAGGTTACGGGACTTGCTACCCATGAAGAAAATGAACCATTAATGGCAAAAACTGTTAAAATCAGAAAAATTTGAAGATTTGAGTTAATACCCCACTTTTTTTTTAGGTTTTGCATTGTATATTTGAATATTAAACATAGTAAAATTACAATTTGTAATTGATATTATAAAGATATGGTACTATATCAATTGATAAATTAAACATTTTGTTAATTTAACCCCTTATTGTTTACAATAAATTACGTTACTAAACAATTAAGCTTTGAATAGAAAGATAAAAATGGAACAACTATTTGATTATATCTCCAAAAGAATTGATTTAACTAAAGAAGTAAAGGAGTTCACTAAATCGATTTCAACAATTAAAAAATTAAAAAAAGGAGATGTATTGATTAATGAAAATCAAATTGTAAATAAGACCTATTTTGTATTGGAGGGCTGTATTAGATCCTACGTATTTGATAGTGTTGGAAAGGAACATACTTTACAATTTGCGTTAAAGAATGATTGGATTAGCGATTATATAGCTATTTTCAATAATGAAAAATCCAGTCAGACTGTAGAGTGCATAGCAGACTCAATAGTGGTAGAAACGTCTGTAAGCGAAGGTATTGAAAATATATTTTTAAGATTTCCAAAAATTGAATCGATACACAGAAAAAACTTAGAACGTAATATTGTCAGCTTACAAAAAAGAATTCTAAACCAATTACAGCTTACATCATTGGATAGATACAAAATCTTTTTAAAACAATATCCCGAAATTGAAAAATATGCTCTAAACTATCATATTGCATCCTATCTAGGGATTACTCAACAAAGCTTGAGTAGAATAAGAGCTTCCTATAAATAATTTGGTGTTTTTACCAATTGATTGGCTCTATAAGAGATCGTTAAAATAGTCAATTAAATTAATTACTGTAGGAATTGTAATTAAGCTCAATATTGTTGATACAATAATACTATTACAAATAAATTCTTTATTAAGCTTATATCTTTCTGCAAGTACAAATGGTGTAATTGCAGCTGGCATTGCAAATTGAGTAATAGCACTAATTTCTATTTCTTTAGAAAGAAAATAAAAAGTAATTAGTCCTAAAAATGGAAAAAAAAGCAATTTGAAAAAACTATATACTAATGGTAATTTTAAGTCCTTAGGACTTTTAGGAGGATGAATAGCAATAAAAACCCCTATCATAAGCATTACCATTGGTGAAACCGCGTAACCAAGCATTTCTATTGGAAGGTGAATAAATTTTGGTATACGTATTTCTAAAAAGTTGAATAAAAATCCAAAAAGAACAGATAAAAGAAGTGGATTTTTAATTAAATTCTTTAAAATTCTAAAAGTATTTGGCTGCTCTAAAGTATATCTCTCCACAATAAAAAGACCTATTGAGAAAACCCAAAACAACATTACAGCTGCATTTAAAGAGGCTATCTGAGACAAAGAAGAATCTATAGAAACCAAAAGTGGAATTCCGAGAAAAGCTGCATTTCCAAAAAGTAAACTAATTAAGTAAGTTGCCTTTAGAGTTTTAGATTTAGTAATGAAATTTATCAGCAATAGAAAAATAAATAGAACTCCTATTAACAAAGAACTATATCTAAAAAAACTATCTCCTACTAAATTAAAATCTATTTTAGAAACGGTTAAATTCCCAAAAATAAGAGCTGGAAAGCCAATATACAGAGCAAAATCACCTATAGGTTTAAGCCAACTTTGATTGGCTACATTAAATTTGTTTAGTAACCAACCGAATGCAATAATTATAAATAGTGGAAGTATTTGTAAAAATATTATTAACAAAGCAATTCTAAATTAGAGCTTTGTAAAGTAATTGACAACAATAAGCTTTAACTTTTTTTAAGATTAATTAAAATTTAAGTTAAATTGGATTATAAATTTAAATCTTTAATAAAAATAATATGCTAGGAGTTTCGAAAAATATAAATAAACCAGAAAGATGGGCAAGAGCTATTGTTTCATTATTTTTAATTCCTTCGGCCTTTGTCTATGGATACACTCTTATACCGCTCATACAAAGTTTTGTAGGATTTGTTTTTATATATAATGCAGTATCTGGAATTTGCTGGACATCACGTCTTTTCGGAGTTAAGTCATGTGAACGTTAACTGTATTTTGTCCTTTGGTAAATACTTTTATTCTATAACAAAATCTTAAAGCTTCCACGTTCCTCCATAAATATAATTGGGATTATTTGTCTTGTTATCTTCAGTACATGTTTTACATAGAAAATACCAATTCTTAGACGTGTTTAACCTGACCCTATACATGGTATCACTACTCTTTTTACAAGAATGGCAGAATTTCTCTCTCACCTAGTTTACATTGAGAAGAGTGACTTCAAAAATCAAAACTGAATTTGCTGGAATACTTCCAACTGCTTGACTACCATATCCCAAAGCAGATGGAATAAGTAAAATACCTGACCCTCCTTCACTATAGAGTGGAATGCCTTCTTGCCATCCTTGGATAACATTGCTCAAAGGGAATGTAGCTCCATTTGTACCAGACTGATCGAAAATTGTACCATCTGTTAATGTTCCTTTATAAGCAACTGTTACAATGGAATTAATATCTGGAACATCTCCGTTACCAGTATTATTTACTACATAATACAAGCCACTTCCTGTTGGTTCTGCATTTAAGTTATTATCGGATATGTACTGAAGAATTATCTCTTCATCTAACTGGACATAATCCACATTTTTATTACAAGTATTGAAAATAAATAAGGAGGAAAATAACGATAAAAAAAATAATCTTTTCATATATTATGTAAATGAAATTCAATTTAAGAAAAAGTTTGGCAAAGGATATTAAAAATTTAGATTACCGAGCTAAATACTATTATTTATTTACTTTTTAAAGATTTTTTAACTGCATTCAATGCAGGATTTGGCTCTAGACTTTGATCGTAAATGCTTAAAATATTTTTATTGAGTTTGCTTGGTCCTTTTGTATCTTTTATTCCCCAAAAATTTAATGCTACTACCCCATTGTTCTTTTTTGAAATCATTTTATCCATTATTTTTTTGTAAAGTTCTGCTTGAACAGTTTGAATAGAGTCTAAGTTAGGAGTTTCTTCTTTTACCCAAAGATTAAGTTCGGTAATATGAAATTCTAAATTATTTTTATGTGCCCAATCTATTAAAAAATCTAGGTATTGAAGATCTTCATTGGAAAGACTATTGGTTCTTAGATGGGCTTGCCAACCAATGGCATCTACCCTAAGTCCTTTTGATTTTAAATACGTAATGGTTTCCATTATTTTTTCCCACATTACCTTTTCCATTCCTCCGTTATGGTTGTAAACTAATTTAATATTTGTTGCGTGTTTATTGGCTATTTCAAAGGCCTTAACAATATATTTTGGAAAGCCATCTTCATTTATACCAATTTGTGTCCAAGGGTTTTCCCACTTGTCAACGCCTGGTTTTTCCGCAAACCAACTACCATTTCTAAGAATTGTTTCATTTACTACATCCATCCATTTAACAGATTTTTCTATATTAACTTTTTTACAAAGCTCAGTAAAGAATTCTTCTAAAATAAGAGAGAGTTCTTCTTTGGTTCTGCTGTCGTCTTTTACCCATTTTGAAGCTTGAGGACTAATGGGTCCATGAACTCTTAGAATTAAATTATTTTCATTGGCAAAATTGATAAAGCTGTCATATCTCTCCCATCTCCAAATATCTGGTTTTGGATGTATAACCGTTTGCTTAAATGAATTGGCTGGTGTTAAATAATTAAATTCTTTGAGAAATATATTTTCTACTTCAGTATTTAGTTGGAACTTGGTTAAAGTTCCTCCAACAAAGAAAGAATCCGTGGAGTAGTTATATTCTTCTAGGATATTTTTGACATTGTTGGTTTGGGAGTTTAAAGTGTTCAAAAAAAGCACTATAAATAATAAAAAAAATAAGTTTTTCATCTCTATGTTTAATTTTGATTCTTAAGTAAAAGAATCCTTTTAAATAAATAATTTTCTCTGTAAATAATTCTTTTAATAGTAAATTAAAAACTCCTTTTTAATACAAAATTCATACTCCTAAATAAATTTAAATTTATAAGTTTATTAAAGGATAGTTTCTAATTATTATTAAAGGAAACCATTTTTAATAAAGAAAAAAAAGTTTATGTATAAAATCTCGCGATACGATCGCTACCTGTATTCTATGATGTGGGTAGCAGAGCATTTTTTCGGTTCCAATAAAAAAATAAAAAAATTAAGGGAAGATCTAAGCGCGTCAATATCCCAAAAAATACCTAATGAAATTGGTGGTCTTGGTGAAAATGGAGAAAAACATATTCCTGTACCAGTCATAGAGGGAATGAATATTGAAGAGTTTATTAAAAACTATCGAAAAAAATCTCTTCCTGTTGTACTAAAAAATGCAGCTTCTTCTTGGCCTTTTTATAAAAAATGGAATCCCGAATTTTTTGCAGAAAAATACCCTGATGATCCAGTAATATTGTTTGATGCGGCAATTGAGAGCAAGGACCTAGCATACACTGATGGAAAAAAGACCAAAACTGTTTCCCTCTTTGAATTTGTAGAATCAATGAATAAAGGAGGAAAAGATTATGCAAGATTGTTACCTATTCTAGATCAACATCCAGAGCTTTTGAAAGATTTGGATATGGATTGGTTAATGTCTGCTGCAAATAATGATGCAAGAGAAGTAAAACATCAATTATTTATGGGAGGAGCTAGAACATCGACACAAATGCACTGCGCAATTGGTTCTAATTTATTTATTCAGATTCATGGAAGAAAACAATGGTGGATCTATAGCAATAAAATTTCTCCTTTGCTAGAACCTGTTGTAGATAGATCTGTATTTTTCAGAAGTCAAGCAAATGGGGAAAAACCAGAGGGGAGTTTTAAAAAAGCAGACGGATGGACTGTCATTCTTGAACCTGGCGATGTTTTATATAATCCGCCATTTTTTTGGCATCAAGCACGTAGTATAGATACAAATATTGGCGTTGGATTTCGATGGTTTTCCCTTGCTGCAATTCTAAAAATTAGTCCAGCTCAATTACTAATGACCGTAACAGCAAGCAACCCTTCTGTTAGAGAAGCAAAAAAGGTGAATCAAAATTTCGCAAAAGTTTATGCAGAATTGTTAGAGAGAGAATCTAGGGAAAGTAAAGAGTTGTAGGAAATATTAATTTCAAATTAGTGATTTAACAAAACAAACCACAAAAAACAGAATTACAAGTTCCATTTACAAAGTAATAAGCAACAATAGATAGTAATATAACAGTTGCTACGCTATAGATAATCCAATTTTTCATATAACTAATTTATAAAATAAATTATAAATAACTTTATTTAACCTTCTTGGTTTGAAACTTAACCCATTCGAAGAATTTTTTTAGTTCCGGATGATTTTGAAGTTTTTCTTTGGTATTATAATCTAAAGCAAGTAATTTATGTGGAATTAGTCTGTGAATCATCTTATGACAATCTCTACAGATTTTTATTCCGTAGGAATTAATATTTAGAAAAGAGTATTTTTCTCGGATGTGTTTTATTTTATGATTTTTCTTAGGAATGAGATGATGAAAAGTCAGTTCTTGTTCCCTATCACATAATTCACAATTTTTCATTACTTATACTTGGATTAAGAAATTGGTTTTATTAGCTCTGGACTATTATTTCCTGCATAACTCACTTCTCTACTTACTTCATATGTGTTGATGTCAATATTAACCTGATTGAGATTCCAGTTTCTAAAGACTGGCTCATTACTTAATAGTGGCATTCTATTGTGAATATGTGATATGCT
>JADHMB010000020.1 GCA_016780365.1 Flavobacteriales bacterium | reverse complement strand
CTCATCTGAAATAATTACTGTAGATGTTTCGCCAATAGTGAGTTATCAAATCTCTGACACCAATTTATGTATTGGTGAATCCTTTTCAATTACCAATAACTCCATATTTGCGGATACCCACCAATGGTCATATGGATCTAGTTCTATAAATACAGAATCCCCTAGTAATATTTTAGGTTTAGTTGGAATAAACTCCTTAGAATATATTTCTGGAAATCCCAATAATACTTGTTATGATACCTCTACATTAAATATTATTGTACAATCTGGACCAATATTAAATTTTAGTGTAAATGAAGTTTTTGGATGTGATAGTTTGATAATTTCAATTTCTGATAGTTCATTGAATACTAATAATTACTTATATGATTTTGGAGATGGTTCAACATCTTCTGTACAAAATCCTAATCATACTTACTCAAATCCTGGAATATATACCATTACTTTAGTTGGTGAAGACTCGACTGGTTGTCAACAAACTTTAAATTATTCAGACACAATTAAAATTGATATTAAACCTGTAATAAACTTTCTAGTTTCTGATTCTAATTTGTGTTTGAATTCGTCCTTTACATTAAATAACAATTCTTTAAATACTAGTTATCACCAATGGACTTATGCTTCTCAAACATATAATGATATTTCTCCAACAATTATTGCCAACTTAATTGGCTCTAATCCATTACAATATATTGCTGGAAATAGTAATAACACTTGTTTTGATACATCTATAATAAATATAATTGGGCATTTAATTCCTGATGTTTCTATTCTAGATCCAGGAATTCTTTGTTCTAATCAGGGAATAATAAATTTAAATTCTTTAAATAGTAGTATTTACAATGAATTAACTTGGTCAGGAATTGGAATAGTAGATGTCTCTTTAGGCACTTTTAACCCTTTATTGATTAACGATTCTTCTTTGGTCTATTTAAATCATGATAGTATTTGTACTAGTATGGATAGTATAACTCTTTTTATTGATACACCTATAGACGCTTTAGTTTTAACCAATGATACAAATTATTGTGAAAACTCTACAATATTATCTCCTATTGTCTTAAATTCTGGTGGTTTTTGGATAGGACAAAGTGTAGATTCACTTTCTGGATTAATTACCAATAATCTACCTCCAAATTCTTATTCTTACCAGTATATTACTGAAAATAGCAACAACTGCAGAGATACTGGAAGTTATCAAATTCAAATTATTCAAAATAATGATGCAACTATTTTAAGTCCAGGCATCATTTGTGACAATTTAGATGCTATTACATTAAATACTTTACAATCCGGTGGGATTTGGAATGGTCCGTCTATAAATTCTTCTTCTGGGCTTGTAGACATAAGTATTTTAGGAAATGGTATTTACGACTTTACTTATACTTTAAGTGGAACTTGTCCAGATGAAGACACCTTAAGTCTTGAAATATTTGATTTTATTCAAGCTGAAATTAATCCTACTGCTGGTTTTTGTGAAGGATTAGATTCTATTCAATTTTCAGCCACTTCTAGTATTGGTTATTGGTCTGGTCTTCCCTATTCTGACTCTTTATCAGGTTGGTTTATCTCTGATAGTTTGGAGGATGGAGTATATGATATTTTTTATACAATAGATGGAAACTGCCCAAGCGGAGATACTCTTTCTTTTACAATTCTTCCCAAACCAGATATAAATATTTCATTAAGTCAAAACCTGCCTTGTGTAGGATATCAGTTGGTAGTAGATAATTTATCAAATAACTTACCAAACGAAGATTTTGCTTGGTATATTAACGATAGTCTATATTATCAAAATTTTAATGAGCCTTATTTTATATTAGATACTGGATTCTACAAAGTTAAGGTTATAGCAAGTAACCAGTTAAATTGTATATCAGAACTTATATTGCAAGATTCTCTTCCAGTTTATGACACAACTAGACTTTCTAATGCAGAAGTAATAAGATCAACTGTTGTTGCTAACGAAAATATTTATACTGAATGGTTTTCAGAGGGATTGCCTTTAAATCCTTTAACAAATCATTTAGTTTACCGCTCTGAAAACGGCAATGATTTTGAACTAATCACAACACTAGATAGTTCTATAAGAAGTTACTTAGATGAGTTTGTAGATGTTGTTAAAAATCAATATGATTATGTTGTGGTAAATAGAAATATATGCAACACAAATTCGACAAACTCTAATCTTGGAAACTCAATATTATTGGAATTTGACAGACTAGATAATTTTAGAACCAAGTTAAATTGGAATTTTTATAATGGATGGATTGATAACCCAAATAAATACGAAATTCAAAAATTAAATTCTTCAGGAAACTGGGAATTATTTAGGACTCTTGATAATACAGAAAATGAAATTATTATTAATGAATAATTATAATTAGTTTAGTGAAATTTATGAATTCTGTCTCTTTTAATCTTATTAATTTACATAGATCAATACTTCTAATTTTAATTTTAAGTATTGTGAATATAATTTATGCTCAAGATAGAAGTGAATTAAATTACGATGAAAACTTAAATATATATAGAGTTGTGGCTTTAAGAAATCAAAACAATCCAATTGAAAGCATTTCAAATGCTGTTGTTGTTGAAAAACCATATGCATTATATTCCCCTAATGCATTTAGTCCTGACGGTGATGGAATAAATGATTTTTTTAAAATTTCAGGTCAAGCAATGATAGATTTTCAAATAGAAATCTTTAATCGGTGGGGACAAATGGTTTATAAGTCCCTTGACTTAAGCAATGGCTGGGACGGAACATTTAAAGGAAAAAATTTACCTACAGGAACTTATGTTTACAAAATTAAAACAAGTAAATACGGGGTTGAACAGAAATTAGTCAAAAGTGGCACAGTTGCATTAGTTAGATAATTAAATTAAAAAGTTGTTAAAAAAAATATATTTAATATTATTACTACTTCCTATTGTAAATATTCAGGGCCAAGATCCTTTATTTACTCAGTTTTTTTCCAATGCTCTACAATTAAATCCTGCTCTTGCAGGAAGAGATCTTAGTCCAAGATTTCATACAACTTACAGAAATCAATGGCCAGAAATAAATAATGCATTTGTAACCTATAATATTGAATACGATCAATTCTCAGACAAACTACATGGTGGAGTTGGATTTCAACTCTTACATGATAAAACAGGAAATGGATCCTTAAATACTACTTCTTTTTCTACTATGTATTCGTATCAAGCCATTTTAAATAAGAAATGGACTATCAATTTTGGTTTAAAAGCTTCATTTGTACAAAAGAGTTTGGATTGGGGTAATGTTATTTGGGGGGACCAGATAGATCCATCACAAGGTGTTGTAAACTCGACACAACAACCTCAAGGTAATAATGGATTATACATTGACTTTTCTTCTGGATTTATACTATTTAGTAAAAATCTTTTTTTAGGTGCATCTTTCGACCATTTAAATAAACCTAATGAGACATTTTTTTACAATATTACAGACAACAATTCTCTTAATAAGATTCCTATTCGATCCTCTTTCCATGGTGGCTATAAAATTAAAGTTCTCCAAAATGGCCTTTTTCACAAAGAATTATTTTTATCTCCAGAATTTGTAATTGATCTTCAATCCAATCTAAAAAGATACAATTTCGGAACTTATTTTGTGGACGGGATATTTGACTTGGGATTTTGGTATAGGCATACAAGATTTTTAGATGCAAATAGTGAGAACTTTTCTCCACAGGACGCATTTGTAGTTGTTATAGGAATCGAAAAAAATAAAATGAGATTTGGTTACTCTTACGATTTTAATATTTCAAATCTTACCACATCTTCTTTGGGCTCTCATGAAATTTCTTTTTCAATTGATTTACCAGAAAAACGGGTCCATAATTCTAAATTTAGAGTTGTAGAATGCCCTCAATTTTAGCTAATGAATGTAGATATCGGAGATGTTTTTCCAGATTTCATACTAAATGATGAAAATGGAGATGAATTTGATTTAAAAAGAGATTTTACGAACTCTTACTTGGTATTATACTTTTATCCAAAAGATGAAACACCTGGTTGTACCAAACAAGCATGTTATTTTAAAGATTTTTACCAAGACTTTAAAACATTTGATTGTGAAATTATTGGACTAAGTAGTGACAATAAAAACAGCCATGAAAAATTTAAAAATAATTACAACTTGCCATTTAAGTTATTGAGTGATAAGAATTCTAGGCTTAGAAAAGAATTGAAACTTCCTAAAGACTTTTTTGGTCTTTCACCAGGAAGAATTACATTTTTGATCGATAAAAATAAAGAAATATTATTTATCTATAGATCATCCTTAAATATGAAAAGCCATATTAATTCAGTTTTAAAGTATTTAAAGAAAAACAATTAATTTTACTACAAATAATATTATGAAAACTAGATTACTTTTTTTTATTTTTTTTGGAACTTTTATTAGTGTTTCAAGTCAATTAAGCAATGAACTTATATGGGCATCTGGTACTTTTTATCCCAAGACTATTAAAGGAATTAACCCATCTAAAGACGGTAATTACTATACATCTATAGAACAGGACGAATTTAAGACTGAAATTGTTAAATACGATTACAAGTCAAATAAAAAGGTAGCTACATTATTTTCAAATATTTCCTTTAATAAATTTGAGTTTTCAGATTATAAATTAAGCAATGACCAAAACTGGTTGCTTTTATTTAACTCTAAAGAGTCTATATATAGAAGATCTTCAAAATCATATTACTATCTATACGATATAGCTAAAAATATATTAAAACCTCTCGCAGATTCTACCTTAGGAAAACAGCGTTTGGCTAGTTTTTCACCAGATAATAGAAAAGTTGCATATGTTAGAGACAACAATATATATTATAAATATTTATCAGATACTATAGAAATTCCAATTACCAATAATGGTGAAATTAATAAGTTAATAAATGGTGCAACGGACTGGGTTTATGAAGAGGAATTCAGTATTCATAAAGGTTTTTTCTGGTCTCCAGATGGTTCTAAAATAGCTTATTATGTATTTGATGAGAGAGATGTAAAACAGTTTGAAATGGAGATGTATGGTAATTTATATCCGTCTCAGTATAAGTTCAAATATCCCAAAGCAGGAGAAGACAATTCATTAATTGCGGTCAAAGTTTTTGATTTAGAAAATTTAAAAACTTTTGATTTTGATATTGGAAAAAATCATGACATCTATATTCCTAGAATAACCTGGTCCAAGGGTAACAATGAACTTATTGTGTTTAAAATGAATAGGCTTCAAAATAAATTAGAGCTTCTTTCAGGAGAATTTAATAATCAAAACAATCCAAATAGTGGAGTTAATATCAACAAAGTTTACAGTGAGACTAGTTCTACTTACATTGACATACATGATAATACTTTTTTCATAAATAAAGATGAGTTTATTTGGACTAGTGAAAAAGATGGATTTAACCATATATACTTAATAAATTATTCTAATAATAAAGAGAGAAAACTAACTTCTGGTGAATGGGATGTTACCAATGTTTACGGATATAATTCTAAGGATCAGACTATTTATTTTCAAGCTGCAAAGAAAAGTCCTACCGATAGAGAAATTTATTCTTTGAATTTAAAAACAAATCAATTAAATCAAATATCTACTTTAAAAGGAACTAACGAGGCTGATTTCAGCTCCGACTTTCAGTATTTTATAAATACCCACTCAGATGCAAATCGCCCCCATACCTTTACGTTAAATAATAAGAAAGGAAAAGTATTAAAGGTTTTAGAAGACAATAAAAAACTTAGCAAAAGGATGGATGAGTATGATTTGGTAGAAAAAACTTTTTTTAAAATTCCAAATCAAGAAGGGTTAGAACTAAATGCATGGATAATGAAGCCAAAAGTCCTAGATACTGTTAAAAAACACCCTTTACTTATGTTCGTATATGGTGGACCTGGAAATAACACAGTTAATAACTCTTGGTCTTGGATGAATTACTTCTGGTTTCAATATCTAGTTAAGCAAGGTTTCGTTGTGATTTCTGTAGACAACAGAGGGACTGGTTATAGAGGAAGAGACTTTAAGCACTCTACCTATTTACAACTTGGTAAGTTAGAAACAGAAGATCAAATTTCTGCAGCTATTCATATGGGTAAATTAAATTATATAGATAAAGATAAAATTGGAATCTTTGGATGGAGTTATGGAGGATATATGTCTTCACTTTGCATATCAAAAGGCGCTGATGTTTTTAATTCTGCAATTGCAGTAGCTCCTGTAACCAATTGGAGATTTTATGACAATATCTATACAGAAAGATTTATGAGAACTCCAAAAGAAAACGGAGAGAATTACGATATTAATTCTCCTATTAATCATGTTAGTAAAATAAAAGGCAACTATATGTTGATTCACGGTACTGCAGATGATAATGTACACTTTCAGAACTCTATGGAGATGGTAAGTTCTCTAGTGAAATCGAATATAGAATTTGATTTTTTTGCTTATCCTAATAAAAATCATGGAATCTATGGTGGATATACACGACTTCATTTGTATAATAAAATGACGAACTTTCTAATAGATAATTTAACAGAATGAAATTTCATATCAAACTAACATTAGTTACACTATTTATAAGCTCATTTTTAACTGGAATCTCCCAAAACAATATAAATTGGATTTCTTGGGATGCTATGATACAGAAAAGAGCATCAGATTCTGTTAAAAAGAAAGTATTTATTGATTTATATACTAATTGGTGTGGATGGTGTAAGAGAATGGATGCAACTACGTTTAGCGACCCAGTAATTGTAAATTATATTAATAAAAATTTCTACAGTGTAAAATTTGATGGAGAAACTAAAGATACTATTGTTTTTAACAACCATAATTTTTACAATTCTGATCCCACCTATAAAAAGTCTAATCCTAATTCGAGAGGTAAAGCCCATTGGTTTGCACATTCTATACTTGATGGAAAGCTATCTTATCCCAGTTATGTTTTATTAGATGAAAATCTTATAAGACTAATGGTTTATCAAGGATACAAGCAAGTAGATGAAATGCTGGGTATATTACTTTTTTTTGGAAACAATCAATATAAATACTATCACAATCATTTAAATTCTCAATGGAATAGTTCTAAAAAACTTTAAAATCTATTAAATTTACTTTATGAAAAAATTAATAGTTTTTGCTTTTGTACTTCTTTTTCAGAATTTTCATTCTCAGCAATCGACCTTAAACTGGCATACTGATTTAAATAAGGCTGTAAATATTTCAATAAATGAGAAAAAGCCTATCATGCTTTTTTTTACTGGAAGTGACTGGTGTGGATGGTGTATGCGTTTAAAAAAAGAAGTATTTAATTTTCCTGAATTTGAAACCTGGACTAAGGAAAATGTTGTTTTAGTCGAATTAGATTTTCCCAGAAGAAAAGCAATAGATCCTAAAATTCTCAATCAAAATAGAGAATTAGCTAGAATTTTTGGTGTTAGTGGCTACCCTACTGTTTGGTTTGTAAATCCTCAAAAACTAGACTCTAACAAACTTAATTTTTTAAAGCTTGGAAAATTAGGTTATTTGGCTGGAGGAACTAGTAAATGGATATCTACAGCAGAAAACTTTTTAATTAGTAATTAATTAAAAGTAAATAACTTATATTCAAAAATAACAATTATAGAATTTGAAAATTTATCGTTATATACAAAACTACAAAGTTCAGATACTGGAGGAATCTTTTGTTTTAAACGATGAAAATACTTTAGTTAATACAGCTAAAATTTCATTTTATGATATTAATAATAATTTAATTGACACCAAAAAATATGGTGTAGTTGACTTAGACAATATCTACAATAAAATACTTAATAAAGAATCTATAGATGTATCCAAATGTTATATTAAAAATTTCTCTCTAGATCAATATAGAAAGAAAAATAATTTATCTCCTAAAGAAAAAGTAGATCTTTTAAATTTCACAGCTATTGATTCAATTTTTGAATCTGAAAAAGTAATTGACTTTTCTTTGGCAAATTTTGTTGGAGAAAAAGTTAATTTTTCAAATACCCATTTTGGACTAGGAAACCTAAGCTTTCTTAAATCAGAATTTGGAAACTTCCCTGTACTTTTTAAAGGTACAAGCTACAGTGAAGGAAATAATATTTTTCAGTACGCGAAATTCAATAATGGAAATGTAAATTTTGACAATGCTACTTTTGAAAATGGAAATTTAAGTTTTGTAAACACTTATTTTGGAGATGGAAACACCTCTTTTAAAAATATTCATTTTGGTAACGGAGACGTTTCTTTCGCATTTTCAACTTTTAATAAAGGAAATATTTCATTTGATAAATCTATTTTTAATGGAGATGAGATTAGTTTTTCTAAGGTTGATTTTGGAACTGGGAAAGTAGATTTTAGAAGAGTGGTATTTGGCGATGGAGATATTGATTTTGAAGAAGTTAGCCTAGCCAAAAAAAACAAAGTAGTTTTTAGAAGAGCTAATTTTGGTTCTTCGTCGGTAAGTTTTAGAGATGCTCATCTAGAAGGCTGTTCTGTAGATTTTGAGGAAGCTGAGTTTAAAAATGGTAAACTAAACTTTTTTAAATTCACCGCACAATCAATTTCTTTAAACCATTGTTTTCTTAACTGTAATATCGATATGAGAATTGATGATTGCCACACAATTGACATTTCTCAGTCTATAGTTCATAATATTATTGATTTCAACCCAGGTTTAACCAAAATGAATATACATGAACTCAATTTATCTGGCGTTAGAAATATGGGTGATATTTTCATTGCTTGGGATGACAACCATGTACTAGATTTAATTTCCAATCAAAAATCAACCACTCTACATGAAAAGGCCGAGCAATTTCGATTATTGAAAGAAGAATTTAGAGATACTGGAAGATATTTAGACGAAGACGTTGCTTATGTGTATTTTAAAAGATATGAACTCATGAGTGACTATGAACTCGCAAAAGAAAAAGGAATTGTTGCCCTTATTTTATTTATGCCAAACTTCTTATTTCAAAGATTGGTTTTTGACAAGGTTGGTCTTTATGCAACAAATCCATTCAGAGTACTTTTTAGTATTGTAGTTGTAAATTTTATTTTCTCATTAATTTACACCATGTTTTATTCTGCTTCTAATATGCTTACTTGTATGGATAATTCAGTTGGTATTTTTGAGAAAATATTGGGAAATTTATATTTCAGTGCCATTACTTTTTTCACTGTAGGATACGGAGATTGTTCTCCATTAGGATTTTTTAAAATACTTGCCCCACTTGAAGGATTTGTAGGAGTGTTTCTCATGTCTTATTTCACTGTTGCTTTTGTACGTAAAATACTGAGGTAGAAATACGGTTTTTTTCTTTTAATTTCTTACATTTGCAAAATTAATCCACTATAATATTCTACTATGAGCGAAACTGTAAAACTTAGTATTGAGGACAAAACTTATGAACTTCCTGTCATTGAAGGGTCTGAAAATGAAAAAGCTATTGACATATCAAAACTAAGATCTCAAACCGGTTATATAACAATAGATACAGGGTTTAAAAATACAGGATCTACTACAAGTGGAATAACATTTTTAGATGGTGAAAAAGGAATTTTAAGATATAGAGGTTATCCAATTGAACAACTTGCAGAAAAAGCAAATTTTCTAGAAGTTTCTTATTTATTAATATATGGTGACCTTCCTACAAAAATAGAATATGAAGCGTTTAAAGAAAATATAACAAACCATACTTTGATTCATGAAGATATGAGGATATTTTTAGATGCCTATCCAACAAAAGCCCATCCAATGGGTATTCTTTCTGCAGCAGTATGTACATTATCCACTTTTTACCCAGAATCTCAAAAACAAAACAGATCTGTAGAGGCTATTGATTTAACCATTCAAAGGTTATTGGCCAAATTACCAACTCTAGCAGCTTGGGCTTATAAAAACTCTATAGGACACCCTGTTAATTATCCGAAAAACAAGTATAACTATTGTGAGAATTTCTTGCAAATGATGTTTGCTATGCCAGCTTTTGAATATGAGCCAGATCCTGTAATTGTGGATGCATTAAATAAGTTATTAATTCTTCATGCAGATCACGAGCAAAATTGTTCTGCATCCACTGTTAGAATTGTTGGTTCTTCTCAAGCAAATTTATATGCTTCAATTTCATCAGGTGTTTCAGCACTTTGGGGTCCTCTTCATGGTGGTGCTAATCAAGCAGTTATTGGAATGCTAGAAAAAATAATGAATGATGGAGGAGGATTGTCAAAGTGGATAAATAAGGCAAAAGATAAAAACGACTCTTTTAGACTTATGGGATTTGGCCATAGAGTTTATAAGAATTTTGATCCAAGAGCAAAAATCATAAAAAAAGCTGCGGATGATGTCCTTGAAAAATTAGGAATTGTAGATCCAGTTTTGGATATAGCAAAAGAACTAGAAGAAGTTGTCTTAAATGATGAATATTTCCAATCAAGAGGCTTATATCCTAATGTAGATTTTTATTCTGGAATTATTTATAGAGCTTTGGGTATTCCTACAGAAATGTTTACTGTAATGTTTGCAATGGGCAGATTGCCAGGTTGGATAGCACAATGGAAAGAGATGATGGAAGATAATCAACCAATCGGAAGACCTAGACAAATTTATACAGGGGAAACAGAAAGAAATTATACTTCAATCGAACAAAGATAATTAAGGGATTCTATCCCAGTTAATTTCGTTATGAGATGCGTTATAAATGCATTCTCCATTTTGAATTATTAGTACTTGTGGAGACTCGTGAATAACTTTAAAATCAGATTCTATTTTAGAAGAAATTTCTCTGTAATTAAGTATATCTAGTAAAAAACAATTTTTAATTTTTGAATCCTCGCCTATACTTTCCAATCTATTTTTGGACATGGTGCTTATAGAACATCTAGTTGAATGTTTAAAAATTAAGACTTTCTCTGAAAAAGATAATTTAACTAAATCTTGTAATAAATTTTCATCGGATAATAAACTCCAATTGAATTTAGAGGATGAAGGACTAAACCAACCCATAATAATTTACTGAAAATTAGGGTGGAAGACGGGATTCGAACCCGCGACCCTCGGTACCACAAACCGATGCTCTAACCAACTGAGCTACATCCACCATTTAAGTGCGCAAATATAAATAATTAAAAATTAGTTTAAGTTATTTAATAGGAGAATAATCTAATTTGAATATTTATAATAAATTTAAGGGATGATTAACTATTTATAATCGATAGTTTTTGTAACATATATTTTAAATTATTAAATGCATTTACTCAAAACTCTTTGTGCAATCCATGCTCCATCAGGAAATGAATCTGAATTAAGGGATTATATCTTAAATCATATTAATCTAAATATTCAAGATTTTAAAGTGAAACCAACTGTTATTAAAGATGGTATTCAGGATTGTTTGATATTAAAATTTGGCAACCCCAAAACTGCAATTTTCGCCCATTTAGACTCTATAGGATTTACTGTAAGATATGGAAAAGAACTAATTAAAATTGGTGGTCCAAAGACTTACGATGGCATTGAGTTAGTGGGTAAAGATTCACATGGTAATATTGAGACAGAATTGTACAATTACGAAGACGAAAACGGAAATAAACATACTGAATATATATTTGATAGAGACATTGATAGAGCTACAGAACTAACATTTAAACCAAATTGGAGAGAAGATGATAATTTTGTCCAATGTTGTTATATGGACAATCGATTAGGTGTTTGGAATGCTTTAGAAGTAGCTAAAACATTAGAAAACGGTATTATTTGTTTTTCAACCTATGAAGAAGTTGGAGGTGGAAGTGTTGGGTTTCTTGGAAAATATATTTATGAGAAATGGGGAGTTAAACAAGCGCTAATTTCAGATATTACTTGGGTTACAAACGGTGTAAAGCATGGAGATGGTGTGGCTATTTCTCGTAGAGATTCTGGTCTTCCTAGAAGAGTTTATGTAGATCGAATTATTCAATTAGCTAATGAGAGCGGAGTTAAATATCAAATTGAAGTAGAATCTGCTGGCGGTAGCGATGGAAATCAACTACAAAAATCACCATATCCTTTTGACTGGTGCTTCATTGGAGCGCCTGAAGACAATGTGCATTCTCCAGATGAAAAAGTTCATAAAGAAGATATTAGAAATATGGTATTACTTTATACTTACTTAATGAAACATCTTTAATGGAATACGGAATTTGTATATTAGGAACAATACCCTTAAGAAATGAAGCAAATGATCAAAGTGAAATTGTTTCTCAAGTTCTTTTTGGACAGCATTTTAAAATTTTAGAAATTAAGCCAAAATGGATTAAAATAAAATTAGCAACCGATAATTACGAAGGTTGGATTTGTGCTAAGCAATATGAAGAAATCACCTATGAGGATTACGATAATCTTTGTATTAATGACTTTCCATTGGTTAGTAGTATATTTACTAGAATTCAAAAACTTAATAGTAAAGAAAGTATTCCTATTTCAATGGGGGCCACTCTACCCTTTTTTAATAATGGAATTGTAAAAATAAGAAAGAACAAATTCAAATTTTCTGGTGATATTGCTTCTAAAAATTCAAGTGATCTTATTAATTATGCCTTTAAGCTTCTAAATGCTCCATATTTATGGGGAGGAAAGAGTATATTGGGTATAGACTGTAGTGGATTTACCCAATTAGTATTTTCACTTTGTGGTATTTATCTCCCTAGAGATGCTTACCAACAAGTTAAAATGGGAGAAAGTGTAAACATAGATAGCATTCATCCAGCTGATTTAGTTTTTTTTAAAAACAATGATAATAAAATTAATCATGTTGGAATAGCACTTGAAAACAATCAAATAATTCACGCATCCGGAAAAGTAAGAGTTGATAATTTATCGAAAGAAGGTATACTTCTTACTAGCAATAAACAACTGACACATCGGCTACATTCTGTTAAAAGAATTATTGAATAAATGTCAAAATTACTGATTTTCAATAAGTTAAGAATTATTTTACTGAAAAATTGGCACTTAAATTCACTTGGTTCACATTTTGATAATTTAAATGTAAATTAAAGTAATTATGGATTTTAATCAATTTACAAATAAATCACAGGAGATTATTACTAATGCGCAGCAAATAACCATTACTAGTGGACACCAATTTATTGAAAATGCTCATATATTAAGTGCTATCATTGAAGTAGATAAAAATGTATTTCCACATATTGCTAAAAAACTAGGTGCCAATCCAGAATTAATAGCGAAAGCAAATAATAGTATAATCGATTCTTACCCAAAAGTATCTGGTGGTAATATTAATTTAAGTAATATCGCTCAAAAGACTGTAGCTGAGTCTATTAATTTTTCTAAAAACATGAAAGATGAGTATGTTTCTATTGAACATTTAATACTTGGCATATTAAAAACAAACGATAATACTTCCCAGCTTTTAAAAGATAATGGCTTTAATATAGTTGAAGTAACTAAAATTGTGCAAGAACTAAGAAAAGGTAACCGGGTTACCTCCTCAACCCAAGAAGAAACTTATAATGCCCTTAATAAATATGCTATTAACCTTAACGATAGAGCAGAAACCGGAAATCTAGATCCGGTAATTGGTAGAGATGATGAAATAAGACGTGTACTGCAAATATTAACGAGAAGAACAAAAAATAATCCTATTCTAATTGGAGAACCTGGAGTTGGTAAAACAGCAATTGCTGAAGGAATAGCTCATCGAATAATTCGCGGAGATGTACCTGAAAATTTAAAAGATAAACTTATTTTTTCATTAGATATGGGAGCATTAATCGCAGGAGCCAAGTTTAAAGGTGAATTTGAAGAAAGATTAAAAGCAGTAGTTAAAGAAGTTATTAGCCAAGACGGTAGAATTGTGTTATTTATAGATGAAATACACACTTTGGTAGGTGCTGGTGGTGGTCAAGGAGCTATGGATGCAGCGAACATCTTAAAACCAGCTCTAGCAAGGGGAGAATTACGAGCTGTAGGTGCTACTACTCTTAATGAATACCAGAAGTATTTTGAACAAGATAAAGCACTAGAAAGAAGATTCCAGAAGGTTCTAATTGATGAACCTAATAGTGACGATGCTGTAAGTATACTTCGTGGAATTAAAGAAAAGTATGAAAATCATCACAAGGTTCAGATAAAAGATGATGCGATTATAGCAGCAGTAGAACTCTCAAAAAGATATATAACAGATCGATTTTTACCCGATAAAGCGATTGACTTAATTGATGAAGCTGCATCTAAACTCAGAATGGAAATCAATAGTAAACCTGAGGAATTAGATGAAGCAGATAGAAAAATAATGCAATTAGAAATTGAAAGAGAAGCTATTAAAAGAGAAAAAGAAAAAGCCAAGGAAAAACAAATTTCTAAAGAAATTGCAGAGCTTAACGAACTAAAATCTGGACTTCAAGCGAAATGGGAAGCAGAAAAAAGCCATGTAGATGCCATACAACAGGCAAAGCAAGAAATAGAAAATTTAAAAATAGATGCAGAGCAAGCAGAAAGAAATGGTGACTTTGGAAGAGTTGCAGAAATAAGATATAGTAAGCTTAACCAATTAGAAGAAAGGATTGAAGACGAGAAAAAACTTTTAGTCATCTTACAAAGTGAATCTAAAATGATAAAGGAAGATGTAGACTCGGAAGAGATAGCAGATATTGTTTCAAAATGGACAGGAATTCCAGTTAGTAAAATGTTAGAAGGTGAAAAACATAAATTACTCCGCCTAGATGAAGAACTTGAAAAAAAAGTAATTGGTCAAAGTGAAGCTATTGAAGCAATATCAGCTGCGGTAAGAAGAAGCAGATCAGGACTGCAAGACGAAAAAAAACCTATTGGCAGCTTCATATTTCTAGGAACTACTGGAGTTGGTAAAACAGAACTAGCAAAAGCCCTATCCTCATTTCTTTTCAATGATGAAAATGCAATGACTAGAATTGATATGAGCGAATACCAAGAAAAGCATACTGTCTCAAGATTAGTTGGCGCACCTCCTGGGTATGTTGGATATGAAGAAAGTGGTCAGCTTACTGAAGCTGTGAGAAGACGCCCCTACTCTGTTATTTTATTGGATGAAATTGAAAAAGCACATCCAGACGTTTTCAATATATTACTTCAGGTTTTAGATGATGGAAGATTAACTGATAACAAAGGAAGAACAGTTAATTTTAATAACACTATAATTATAATGACTTCTAATACAGGTGCTTTTCATATAAGTGATGCATACAGTAACGGAAAAGATTTAGATCAAAATAAGATTAAATCATTGGTTTTAAATGAACTTAAAGCAACATTTAGACCTGAGTTTTTAAATAGAATTGATGAAACTATAGTATTCAACCAACTTTCAGAAAAGGTAATTTCCAAAATTGTAAAAATACAATTACAAGATTTAAATAAAATATTAGCAAACAAAAAAATAAAATTGGATATAAGCGACTATGCCGTAGAATATTTATCCAAAAAAGGTTATGAACCACAATTTGGTGCTAGACCAATTAAAAGGTTAATGCAGAAAGAGATTCTTAATGGACTATCTAAAGAATTATTGGAAGGTAAGATTAAGGAAGGAGATAATATTTTGATTGATTCATTTGATGAAAATATTGTGTTCAGAAAAAATGATAATAAAGAAATAAATATAAAAATTGATGAAAAAGTTAATGTTTAAAATATTTCTGTTTTCATTTCCAATATTTTTGATAGGTTGTAAATCTACTAACCATTGTGATGAATTATATTTTCTAATGAAGGAGCAAGAAGATTCTTGGAATTATGGAAGTATAGATGACTTTATGAATATTTATTGGAAAAACGACTCCTTGATATTTATTGGTAAATCTGGTATTAATTATGGTTGGGACAAAACCATTAAGAATTATAAAAACTCATATAAAACCAAAGAGCAAATGGGAACTTTAAAATTTAAAAATATAATTTGTAATCCTATAAATGATTCAACCCATATTGTTACTGGAAAATGGAGTCTAAAAAGAAACGATTCAATTGGGAATCTAAGTGGCTTTTATAGTTTGTTGTGGATTAAAAAACAAACTGGTTGGAAAATTACTTATGATCATACTTCTTAAATAACTTATGTCTCAAACAAACAATTATATTTACAACTAAAAAATAATTAAAATGGCCGGAAATAGAACATTTACAATGATTAAGCCAGATGCTGTTGAATCCAACAATATCGGCAACATAACTCAGATGATATCTGATGCTGGATTTAAAATAAAGGCAATGAAACTTACCCAACTTACTAAAGGCCAGGCAGAGGAATTCTATGCTGTTCATAATGAAAGACCTTTTTATGGAGAATTAGTTGAATACATGACTTCTGGTCCTATTGTAGCTGCTGTTTTAGAAAAAGAAAATGCTGTAATTGACTTTAGAAATTTAATTGGTTCTACAGATCCAAATGAAGCTGAAGAAGGTACAATTAGAAAAAAATATGCAGAATCAAAGGGTAGAAATGCAGTACATGGATCTGATTCTGATGAGAATGCTCAAATAGAATCAAATTTTCATTTTAATGAAAATGAACTCATATAATAAATATGATAATTTCAACTACTGAAAATATTCCTAATAAAGAAGTTGTTGAAATCTTGGGAATAGCAAGAGGAAGTACAGTTCGTGCTAGAAATGTAGGTAGAGATATTTTTGCAGCGGTTAAAAACCTTGTTGGTGGTGAAATAACAGAATATACAAAACTTCAAGCAGATTCTAGAGAACAAGCTTTGCAAAGAATGAAAGAAGATGCTTTAAAACTCAATGCAGATGCTATAATTAATGTAAGAATTACTACTTCTATGATTATGCAAGGAGTTGCTGAAATACTAGCATATGGAACTGCAGTTAAGTTAAAATGATGATTTTTATAATTTCTTTACTAACAATTCTTTTGTTTGTAGCAATTTATAAAAGAGTTGATGCTAAAAATAAAGAGGATTTTGAAAAAAGAGATAATTGATTTTATTATATCTAAACACCATTAATAAAAAAACCCGCCACAACAGACGGGTTTAGTCTAAATAATATAAATATTAAAATATTATTTTTTGATAATTTTTGAATTTATCGTAGTACCGTCACTTAGATTCATTTCCATAAGAAAAATACCGTTTGTTAGATTTTCAATATTTAAAGTAGACTGGTTACTTGCTATATTTTTTACCATAACAAGATTACCAATCATATTGTAAATATTTACAGTATTTATTTCATTACCAGCACGAATGGTAATTATTCCATTTGTAGGATTAGGATAGATAGAATATTTATTTTCAATCGTATTAAGACCTGTTGGAGTTGTACAAGATCCAAACTGTAGATTTAATGTGGTATCTTGAGAAAAGCCTCCAACAAGATGGTTTCTGTCGTTGTAATTTCCAGCATCAGCACAAGGTTGACCGGAAATATCTTCTTTACAAGACCAATCGGAACAGTTACCATTTAAAATAGTAAAATGACCACCTGATTCAGGAAGAGTTGCTGTTCCAGTCCATATACCATCTCCATCAGAATCATCTAAAGCAAGTGCATCGTGACCTCCTACAAAGCCACCCCCAATGTATATTCCATCAGAAGAAACATTTCCAGTGATTAAATCTGTAGAAACATTAAATGATACATCATAATTTGATGGAGGAGCACCTATTGAAAGACTGGTTTTTTGATATACAAACTTCCACCACCCAGTGGCGTAGTCAATCTCTACTGTCATTGTATCCCCATCAGAAGACATAGTTATTTCATAAGTAATAGAAGATGGAACTGGCGAACCAGTACTGATCTCTCCTAAGTTAACAACTTTTGCTAGTCCAATGTGAGCACCAGAACCATTGACTGTAAGTTGGTTATTGGTATATACGTATGTATATGGACCATTTCCATCATGTGGAGCTACTGGGCTTCCGCATTGTTCAGAAGTTACACCTTGAAAAGGTTCTAGCCATGTATTACCATCCATATAATGTGTAAAATTTCCATTGGCATCAAAAGTTACTGAATCATCGAACAAACAAGCTCTTGAGTTAATATCAGTTGCAGAACTTGACCACCAAGAGTAATCTGTTTGGGTTGGACCAACTGCCAAAGCTCCTGGTATTTGAGCTAATCTCCAAGTGCCTTCAACTTGAGCTGAAACACCTAAGACAAAACTCATAAATAATAATGTATATAAAGATTTCATTTTGTAGTATTTAATTAGAGTTAATTTTAGTTATACACTACCAATATAAATAAAAAAAACCCGTCACAAAGGACGGGTTTAATTAAAATTATATTTACTATTAAAGTATTATTTTTTAATAAATTTTGAATTTAATATAGAACCATTGTTTAGGTTTAGCTCCATAAAATAAACACCATTTGTTAAATTTTCAATATTTAAAGTAGATTGATTGTTTGCTATATTTTTTACCATAACAAGGTTGCCAATCATATTGTAAATATTTACAGTATTGATACTATTTGTGGCTTGAATCGTAATTATACCATTGGAAGGGTTTGGATAAATTGAAAAACTATTTATCAACTCATCAATTCCGGTAGATGGTGTTGTACAAGAACCATACTGAAGGTTTAATGTGGTGTCTTGAGAAAATCCACCCAATAAATTGTTTCTGTCATTATAGTTATTTGCATCAGCACAAGGTTGACCAGATATGTCTTCTTTACAAGACCAATCTGAACAGTTACCATTTAAAATAGTAAAATGTCCACCAGCAGCATCTAAAGAAGTGCTTCCTGACCATATTCCATCACCATCAGAATCATCTAATAACAATGCATCATTTCCGCCTACAAATCCTCCACCAATATAAATACCATCTGCTGAAACGTTTCCAGCTATTAAGTCAGTATGTACATTGAATGTAACAGTATATGCTGGTGGTGGTGGTGGTGGCGCTGCACCATTTTTTAAATAAATATATCTCCACCATCCAAGACCATTAGTTCCTCCAGCATTTGGAAAACTAATATCTACAGTCATAATTTCTGAACTTGAACCAGAAAAAGTAACATGGTATGCAATTTGGTCATTCACAGGAGCTCCATCTTCTCCACCATTATGAACTTTTGCAAGTCCTACGTGCGCTCCAGCACCACTAACAGTAAGAACTCCGTTGGCAAATGTGTAAGTGTTAGATCCTCCGTCATGTGGAGCAATTGGTGCACCACAACCTTCAGCTGGTGAGCCAGCTTGCCAAGTTTCTAACCATGTCGAACCATCCATATAATGATCGTAAGTTCCATTGGAGTTAAAAACTATAGAATCGTCAAATAAACAATCTCTAGTGGTAACTGCACCAGCATCACTTGCCCACCAAGAAGTACTAGCCGAATCAGGACCAACGCCGAAGGCACCAGCATTTGGTGTTAAACTCCACGAACCTTCAATTTGTGCTGAAAAGCTAATGGAAATTGATAATAAAATTAAAGTATATATTTTTTTCATTTTGTTGAGTTAATTAATAAATATTTATTGTTTGATAAACACTAAATTAAAAAATTTTATGATTAAAAATTGTAAAAAAAGTTAAAATAGTGTTAACATGACACTAAGATAAGGTATTAAAGTTGTTATTTTCTTAGCATATGTTAAGATTATACTATCTACGGATAAAAATCATAAATAGTTGGGTACATTTATCAAAAAAACACAATTTAAAAATGATTAAATGTCAAAAGCACTTATTTAATTTAGATGATGATGAGTACTATCTTAATTGTGCATATAAAAGTCCACTTCTTAAAAAAGGAGAATTATTAGCAATTAATGCTATAAAAAAGGAAAGAACACCATCCTATTTGAAACCAAATAATTATTTTGAAATTTCGGAAGAAATAAGGAAAGAATTTTCAAAAATTATTAAATCTAAAAAAGATGAAGTAGCCATTATGCCATCGAGTTCTTATGGGTTTGCCAATATTTTTAATAATATTAATTCCAATGGAAATAAAGCTATTGTAGTAGAAAATGAATTTCCAAGTGGTTACTTTTCAGTAAAAAAATGGTGTTCTAAAAATAATATTCAATTAGAAGTTGTAGAACGAGATAAATTATCTGCTAAAGAGTGGAATAAAAAAATTATAAACTCAATAGATTCAAATACTAGTTTAGTATTAATCTCCTCTATTCATTGGATGAATGGAACTAAATTTGATTTAAAGGAAATAGGAGAAAAGTGTAAAGCTAATGGGACCTATTTTATTGTAGATGGGACTCAATCTGTAGGGGCAATGTCCATGGATGTTAAAGATTTTAAAATTGATGCTTTAATTTGTGCAGGATATAAATGGTTGTTTGGTCCTTATTCTATGGCACTTGGCTATTTTTCATCCAAATTCAGTGACGGAATTCCAATTGAAGAATCATGGATGAATAGAACCAATGCTCAAGATTTTAGTAACCTAACAGAATATGATTCTAAATATAAACCAATGGCAGGGAGATACAATGTTGGAGAAACCACAAATTTTATTTTATCTCCCATTATGTTAAATGGGTTAAATCAAATTAACAGTTGGGGAATCAATAATATAGAATCTTATTGCAAAAAACTTTCCGAAATAGTAATTAACGAACTTAGCCCTTTAGGAATAGCTTTTGAAAATGAGAATTATTTCACCTCTCACCTTTTCTCCCTTGGACTACCAGATCATTTAAACTTGTTGTCTTTTAAAAATATTTTGGAAGAAAAGAAAATAAGGGTATCGGTAAGGGGAACCAACCTAAGGGTATCAATTAATGTTTTTAACGACGAAAAGGACATAAATAAATTAGTAGAAACTGTTAAAGAATTTATTTAACTATTAATTTCATTTAAAACCTTTTGAATTATAGCACAGGAAATATCAATTTCTTCATAAGAAATGTTCAAAGGTGGAGCTATTCTAAAACTTTCAGGACATGAAAGAAACCAAAAGCTAAGAACTCCATTTTCTTTACACCCTTCAACAACTTTTTGAACTGTATCTGCATTCATCATTTCAATAGCAAAAAACAATCCAATTCTTCTTATTTCTATAATTGAAGAATGTTTTAATAGTTTTTCAAAATAAATTCCTTTCTTCTCAACATTCTCAACTATTTTCTCCCTGTGAAAAACTTCTAAACTAGCCAATGCTCCAGCACAAGAAACTGGGTGTCCTCCAAATGTTGTAATATGTCCAAGTGTAGGATTTACAGTAAAAAGAGACATTAATTTTTGACTAGTTACTAATCCTCCAATTGGCATTCCACCTCCAAAAGCTTTACCTACTGTTAGTACATCTGGAACAATTCCATAATGTTCGAATGCAAAAAGTTTCCCTGTTCTTCCCATTCCCGATTGAATTTCATCCATTATTAATAAAATACAATTTTCATCACAAATTTTTCTAAGTTTTTGTAAAAACTCTTTAGAGGCTATTCTTACCCCAGCATCTCCTTGTATTGGTTCAATTATCACGCAGGCAACTTGATGGTCAATAAAGTCTAAAGCATCTGTATCGTTAAAAGGCAAATGAAAAACATCTGGTAAAAGTGGTCTAAAAGCGTATTTTTTAGTTTCATTTCCTGAAATACTCAAAGATCCATGAGTAGAACCATGGTAAGCGCCTTTAAAAGATACAATTCTTGATCGTTTGGTAGCTCTTTTGGCTAATTTCAAAGCAGCTTCATTAGCTTCAGTTCCAGAATTAACAACGTATAAACAATTTAATTCTTCAGGAAGTAACTTTGTAAATTCTTCAGCCAATCTATTTTGAATACTTTGGCTGTATTCCCCAAAAACCATAACATGTAAATGCTTGTTTATTTGTTTTTTTATTTGATCAATTATATAAGGATGCTGATGTCCTAAGTTTGAAACTGCTATTCCAGCAATTAAATCAAAATATTTTTTTCCCGATTTATCGAAAATAAAAACACCTTCTGCTCTATCTACCTCAATACCAAAAGGAAAATTTGTTGTATTTGCTAAAAAAGGAGTATACATAATATTTAATAATAGAATTCTAAAATAATTTAAATTATAGAACCTATTGAGATAAATTGTAGATATATTATAAATTCGCATAAACTTAAAATAAATCACTATGTCTAAAGGTTTTTATCAAATGCCATACCCAGAAAATGAATTGGTTAGAAATTATGAACCTAATTCTAAAGAATTAGAAAATTTAATCAACAAATATGAGAGCATGTATCATCAAAAACCTATTCACATACCATTATATATAGGTTCCAAAGAGGTTAAAACTGATAATCATCTTCCTATAAACCCACCCCACGACCACCAACATAACTTAGGAAAATTTAGTGTTGGAGATGCTTCCCATGTTGAAGAAGCTATCCAATGTGCTATGAAAGCTAAAAGTGCTTGGTCTAGTTTACCTTGGGAAAGTAGAGCTACCATATTTTTAAAAGCTGCAGATTTACTTGCAGGACCTTATAGAGATGAGATGAATGCAGCTACTATGTTGTGCCAATCAAAAAATGTATTTCAAGCTGAAATTGATGCCTCATGTGAATTAATAGATTTTCTAAGGTTTAATGTTGCCTATATGCAACAGATTTATGCGGAGCAACCAGAATCTGCAGATGGAATTTTAAATAGACTTGAATATAGACCCTTAGAAGGTTTTGTTTTCGCAATCACTCCTTTTAATTTTACTGCAATAGCTGCTAATTTATGCGCTGCACCAGCAATGATGGGGAATGTTATAGTTTGGAAACCAGCAGAAACACAAATGTATTCTGCTCATGTAATAATGAAACTATTTAAAGAAGCTGGATTACCAGATGGAGTAATTAATATGGTGGTTGCAGATGGTCCTACAGCCGGTGAAGTAGTATTTAACCACAAAGATTTTGCAGGTTTACATTTTACAGGGTCTACAGCTGTTTTTAAAAATATTTGGAAAATTATTGGTAATAATATTGAAAAGTACAGATCCTATCCAAGAATTGTTGGCGAAACTGGTGGAAAAGACTTTATTGTTGCTCACCCATCTGCAGAGCCATTAGCTGTTGCTACAGGAATTTCAAGAGGTGCTTTTGAATTTCAAGGACAAAAATGTTCTGCTGCATCAAGGGTTTACTTGCCAAACTCATTATCAGAAAGTGTTTTAGACAAGGTAGTGGAAGATGTTAATTCATTTAAAATGGGGACAACTGGAGACCCTAAAAACTTTATAAATGCTGTCATCTCTGAAATATCTTTTGATAAAATTTCCGAGTATGTTGAATACGCAAAAAACTCCAAAGATGCAAAGATTTTAATTGGCGGAAATTGCGACAAGTCCAAAGGCTATTTTATTGAACCAACGGTAATTATAACTACTGATCCTAATTTTAAAACTATGAGGGAAGAAATATTTGGCCCTGTAGTTACAGTATATATTTACCAAGACAATGATTTTAATAATGTTTTAGAATTGGTGGATAACACCTCTGATTATGCTCTTACTGGAGCTGTATATAGTCAAGATAGATATGCATTAGATATTGCAATGAAAAAACTAGAAAACTCTGCAGGTAATTTTTATATCAATGACAAACCTACTGGTGCTGTGGTTGGTCAACAACCTTTTGGAGGAGCTAGAGGTTCTGGAACTAATGATAAAGCTGGTTCTTATTTAAATCTTCTAAGATGGGTGTCTCCTAGAACAATTAAAGAAGCATTAGTTCCTGCAAAAGATTATAGATATCCATTTCTTGGATGAAAGATCCTAAAATAAGCGCTGTTATTTTTGATATGGATGGTTTAATTATTGATTCTGAACCATTATGGAAAATTGCTGAAATAGAAACATTTAAAGAAGTTGGATTTGACTTCACTATTGAAATGTGTGCATTAACAACTGGAATGAGAATCGATGAAGTTGTTGAGTTTTGGAGAAAAAAATTAAAATGGCAAAATTTTACTAATATTGAAATTGTCGATAAAATTCAAAACAAAATGATTCAATTAATTCAAGAAAACGCTAAACTTTTACCTGGGGTTATTGAGTCGTTGAATCTTTTAAAAGCTAATGATGTATTAATTGCATTGGCCTCCTCTTCCTCCATGTCTCTTATAAATGCAACTGTAGATACCTTAAAAATTAGAGAATTTTTTAATATTATACATTCTGCAGAAAATGAAATTGCAGGAAAACCTAACCCAGCTGTATTTTTATCTACAGCAAAAATGCTTAAGGTTCAACCAAATAAATGTTTGGTCTTGGAAGACTCTAAAGCTGGAATGAATGCTGGAATAAATGCCAGTATGAGAACTATAGTTATTCCAGAATTTGGAACTTCTCCAAAATGGGCCAATAATGCATTCAAAAGATTAAAAACAATGCTTGAATTTAATCTAGATTTGCTTAAATAGTTATTTCTTTGGCTAACAGAATTACATATTAATAAATAATTACTTCCAGAAAAAAGCATATAATGCTACCAATATTAGCATTATGGCAAATGAAGTAATATTAAAAATAGCAGAAGTCTTAAATGTACTTTTACTTATTTCAATTCCTTTTGAATCTTTAGCCCCTTTATTTTGGATGTAACTTACTAGGATAATAACTAACATAGTTAAAATTGCTGTGTATCCCATCTGGTCTAAAAATGGAACATCTACAAAAAAGCTGCTAGAAGACCATCCCTTTGGAGCTACTTTAAAATACATAGCTATTGGAATTGAAGTTAATGCACCTATAATTGCAGCTTTATTGGTTGTTTTCTTCCAAAAAAGTCCCAATATAAATACTGCTAAAATTCCAGGGCTGACAACACCTGTATATTCTTGTATGAATTGAAATGCTTGATCTATTCCTCCTAGTAATGGAGCCATTATTCCAGAAATTAATAATGCAATACATGCGGAGAGTCTTCCAGTATTAACTGTTTGTTTATCAGTTGCATCTGGCTTTATATATTGTTTGTAGATATCCATAGTAAATATTGTAGAGGTAGAATTAAGCATGGATGCCAAAGAAGATACAATAGCGGCAGTGAGTGCAGCAAAAGCCAAACCTTTCATTCCTGGAGGAAGTAATTTTAATAACCACGGATAAGCATTATCGGCTTTAAAAGTATCAAAACCAGCTGTATCTTTTATCATTACATAGGCTGCAATACCAGGGATAACAACAATTAAAGGAATAATTAATTTCAAAGCTGCTGCTAATAAAATCCCTTTTTGAGATTCTTCTAACGACTTTGCCGCTAAAGTTCTTTGTATAATGTATTGATTAAAACCCCAATAATAAAGATTTGCAACCCACATTCCACCTACCAAAACTCCTATTCCAGGTAAATTTTTGTATTCAGGATTAGATGGCTCTAAAATCATTGAAAACTTCTCAGGAGCTGAATTATAGATTTCTTTTAAACCTGCTATAACACCATTACCTTCAGAAACATTATTTAAAGCTAAATAGGTAGTTACAAGCCCCCCAAGGATTAGAAATACAACTTGAATGACATCTGTCCAAGCAACAGCAGATAAACCACCATATAAAGAATATGCTGCTGCAAAAAGGGCCAAACCTAATACTCCGTAATGCATAGGAATTCCCATAATAATTTCTAAAGCCAAGGCCCCTAGATACAATACAGAAGCTAGGTTTACAAAAACATAAAGTCCAATCCAAAAAACAGCTAAAATAGTTTTAAGATTTGTGGAAAATCTTTTTTCTACAAATTCAGGAATTGTGTAAAGACCTTTCTCTATAAATATTGGCAAAAAGTATTTCCCCACGATAAGTAAGGTAATAGCTGCCATCCACTCATAAGAAGCTATAGCTAAACCAAGAGCATAGCCTGAACCAGACATTCCTATGAATTGTTCAGCAGATATATTAGCTGCAATTAAGGATGTACCTATTGCCCACCAAGGAAGAGATTTACTAGCTAAAAAATAATCTTCAGCATTTTTTTGATGCCCTTTCTTATCTCTTGAAACCCAAAGTCCAACCCCAAGAATTAAAATAGCATACCCTAAAAATATTATATAATCAATAAGTTCAAAGCTTCCAGTCATAACCAATAATTAAATTTAAATATAAACATACTTAAATTAGTGTAAAAAGTACACTTAAATTGTTATTTATTGAGATAGTTATCATCAAATACTTAAATTTTAATTTAATGAATTTTCAGAGTTTTAACCAATATTAATTTATTATTTCATTAATAATATTTTCTTCATCTTTCCATGAATAAAATGGTGTGTTTCTTTTAATTTCTTTAATTTTTTGAAGAGTTTTATTTAAAAAACTTAAGTATTCAGCATTAATTCCAAATTTAGGCTGGTGGGCTAAGGAAGTTCTTATTTTATGAATTTCAATATTTAATTTTTTGGTTTTTTCCGATAATAAAATATCGGATAATTTGTTCCAAATAAATTCTTTTGCCTCCTCTGAAGGATGAATCCAATCATTACTGTAAAATCTATAATCTCTTAACTCATCTATTAAAATCTCATAACTAGGAAAGTAACTTACATTTTCTGGAAACTCTTTACACAATTGATCAATGGCCAATAACAACACAGATTTATTTAAATTATTTTCTACCAATCCGTCTCTAACGTGTCTTACTGGACTAACTGTAAATATTACTGGATTATCTATTTTTTTTAATATAGATCGCCAAGAGTCAACCACTTCATCTACAGTAGCTCTTCTAGTGCTAAAAATAGTATTCATTTGCTTATGACAATTAGCCACCACTTGATTACTTTCCTTATGTATGTATAGTTTAGAAGTTCCAAAAGTTATAAATAGGTTAGAATTACTATTTAACATCTTAAATGTATCTTCTTGTTCCTTATTTATTTTATTCAAAAGTAATTCAGAGCTATTACTATAATATTTGCCACTATGGTTCCAACTTAGAAAAACTTCATTATTGTTAACTAAATTTCTTTCCATATATGAATCCTTACTAATTAGCTTTTCAAAATTTTTGGCTAGTGATATTGGATTGTAAATTGTTCCGTAAGGATTTAAATAACCAAAACAATATTTTTTAAAAAAAAGACTCATTTCTGTAGCAAAACAGGAACCAATTAATAAAAATTGATCTAAATGATTATTATTTTTTGATTTTGAAGTAAGGTTAACTTCTGTTCTAAAATTTTGTGTTAAACTCATATTTGAAAATAATATTTTAAAAAATTAATTGAATATAATATTTAATAATGTTTAAAGATTGTGGATATCTATAATACAATTATGTATAATAAACACAATTACAGTCTTTATATTTGATTAAATCTTATTCAAAATATGAAAACTACTGGAAATGTGCCAGATTTTGATAATTTATCAGATTTAGGCTTGTTGAATATTGGAACTGTACACTGGAACCTTTCTCCAGATATACTTTCAGAGATAACAATTAAAAATGAAATGGGTAAGATATCTTCTTCAGGAGCCATTTCAGTACAAACTGGAAAATTCACTGGAAGATCTCCAAAAGATAGATTTATTGTAAAAGACGAGATAACTACCAAAACTGTATGGTGGGGAGATGTAAACATCCCGTTTGAAAAGGACAAGTTTGATGCCCTATATACTAAAGTAGTAAATTACTTGGAGAATAAAGAAGTGTATATAAGAGACGTATACGCATGTTCTTTAGAATCTTTTCAATTAAATATTAGAGCTATCAATGAATATCCTTGGTCCAATCATTTTGTAAGTAATATGTTTAATGAAGTTAAAAAAGATAACATTAAGTCTTTTATACCGGATTGGAATATAATTAATGCTCCTGGGTTTCTTGCTGATCCCGAGATAGACGGAACTAGAAATTCCAACTTTTCAATAATCGATTTTACAAAAAAAATAATTCTTATTGGTGGCACAGGGTATACAGGGGAAATTAAAAAGGGAATATTTTCAGTCTTAAATTATATTTTACCACTTCAAAATAATGCTTTATCCATGCATTGTTCTGCAAATCTTGGAAAAGATGGAGATACAGCAATCTTTTTTGGTTTATCTGGAACAGGAAAAACAACTCTATCTGCAGATCCAAATAGATTTCTAATTGGAGATGATGAACACGGTTGGTCTGAAGATACAGTTTTCAATTTTGAAGGGGGATGTTATGCAAAGTGTATTGACCTTACCAAAGATAAAGAGCCGGAAATATGGAATGCAATCAAAAAGGGAGCTATTTTAGAAAATGTGGTTTTTAAAAAAAATAGTAATGAAGTAGATTTTGAAGATGGTTCAATTACAGAAAATACAAGAGTAAGCTATCCTTTAGAATTTATTGAGAATGTTGCAAAAGGAGCCAAAGGAAATAATATAAAAAATATATTTCTTTTAACTGCCGATGCTTTTGGTGTTTTACCACCAATTTCAAAATTAGACAAAGGACAAGCTATGTTTCATTTTATATCTGGATATACTGCAAAAGTTGCAGGTACAGAAGAAGGTATAACAGAACCTGTAGTTACTTTTTCTGCTTGTTTTGGTGCTCCATTCCTTCCACTTCATCCTACAAAATATGCTGAAATGTTAGGAGAGAAAATAGAATCTTCAAATGTTAATGTTTGGTTGGTAAACACAGGTTGGACAAAGGGGCCCTATGGGACTGGTGAAAGAATGAAATTATCTCACACTAGGTCTATGATAAATGCTGCATTAAATAACGAATTTAAAGGAGTTGAATATATCAAACATCCAATATTTGGACTCATGATGCCAGTTTCTTGTCCAAATGTACCTGAAAAGACTCTTAATCCAAAAATGACGTGGGAAGATAAAAATGCTTATGACCAAAAGGC
>JADHMB010000084.1 GCA_016780365.1 Flavobacteriales bacterium | reverse complement strand
GCCAAAACCTGAACTGCAGTTTGTGAAGTAACTGTATTCATCTGCTCCACATTTACCACCTTTTTATCTATTTCGTAAGTGACCATTGGCTTATCTGCCAGTACCTCTAACCCTTTTAACAGCTCCACAGATGGAGAAATAAAAATATCTCCTAAGTTTATCGATTTTTCATTTTCGAAATCCACCCTTTTAAAATAGGTTTTGTAACCAATGAAAGAACATTTTAGTAGATAGGAACTATTAAGAACAATATCTTGAATCTTAAATTTACCTTGTTCATCAGTAATTACACCACTTATAAGAGAAGTATCTAAATAATTGTGTAGACTAACCGTTACATATAAAATGGAAGAATTGGATTTTTCGTCAATCACCTTACCAATTATTTGCCCTTTTTGAGCAAAATAGGAAAAACAAAAAAAACAGAAGAAAACACTAATAAATAACCTAAACTTCATTAAATGAAAATTTCAGCAAATATGCTAATAAAAAATATGTTAGAGTAAAATGTAAAATAAATTATTTCTTTTCAATTAGAGGATTCTTAATCAAGAGATTTCAGGAACCTAATTACCCTATCATTAAATTTATTAGGCTGGTCAACATTAACTACATGTCCAGAATTTTCTATCACAGATAATTGAGCATTGGTGAAAGACGATACAGCCTTTCTAACCGAGGGTAAAAATAAATGGTCCTCTGCTCCCATTACATAAAGGGATGGAGTCTTTATATCGATTTGCCTTTGTGACTTTAGTACTTTTTTAATTCCCCTAGTTAATTTACACCATCTTATAAACTCTTTTTGATTTAATTTTTTACATTCTTTAACCAATAACAACCTTGACTCTCTATGGTTTTTTTTTGGCATAATTATAAAAGCCTCTAACTTATATAATAGAATGTATGGTACTATAGATCTAAGAAAATTTCCAAAAATCATTAGCATATTAGAACGAATATTAAATTTTAAAATAGCTCCCGCCAAGACCAAACTCTTCACTAAGGTTGGAAATCTATCTGCTATATCTCTTACAATTATGGTACCTAAAGAAACGCCAATAAAGTGAGATTTTTTAATACTTAAATTATTTAAAACCTCAACAATGTCCCCAGTTATTAATTCAAATGTGTAACCCTCTTTGCTATTTTCGCTAAACCTAGACTTACTCTTTCCATGTCCACTTAAATCTATTAATAAAATATTGAACTCGTTTTTAAATGCTCTAAACTGTTGAAACCAAATAGAGCTACTTCCACCCGCTCCGTGGATAAAGGTTACCCACTTAGAAGTATTTTCATTATTGTATACCGTGTAGCTTAACATCTTTTGCAAAGATAGTTGGTATCTCTGTTATAAACACATAAAAATTAGTAAAGTTTATTTGAAGAATTAATGTTTTACGATATGCTTAACATTAAAAAACGAATTCTCATCGCCATAATTTATCTTAAGCAAGTAAAATCCTTCGGAATATTCACGGGTATTCACGATTTTTGGAGAGAAATCTAAATTTAATTCATCAATTTTTTGCCCATATGAATTGAATATTTCTATTGATTTTATTTTAATATCTGTCCAGGATAAAACAAATTGTTCATTGGAAGGGTTTGGATAGCATTTAAAGTCAGAGACTATATCGTCAATAGATAATGAATAAGAAAAAATATTAGAAAAATATTTACATCCTGCAACTGTTGAGAGACGAGCTTGATAATCTCCATTTACAGTTGGGGTAATAAGACTGGATGATAATCCTTGAATAATTTGACCATTATTTATCCAGTTAATATCATATCCACTTAAATAATTAGTTACATATAAATTTGCTGCACCATCCAAATCAATATTAAATCCAACTGTTGGATCACAATAAACCACACTTGCAGAATCTGAATTATTAAAACACCCAAAATTATTATAAACTCTAACATAATAATTACCTGACTGAACGATAGTATCTATAGGACTGGTATGTCCAACTAGAGAACTTGTATCTATATACCATTGTAACGAATAATTTATAGAATCTGTATATACTACATAATTAATAGAGTCGTAAATAATATTTGGTTTTCCAGGTTCGTACCCAACTCTTATAGTATCAACACTCTGAACAGCAGGAACAGGCAATATTTGCTGATAAATTATAGAATCACTTATTACCGCATCACTTCCAGCATTACATAAATTACAACTTTGAAAGTCTATAGTATAATAGCCAATATAATCGTCGGTTCCAAAAGTTAATTCCCAAGCATTAGCAGATGCCGCTGTCTGATCTGCATCCATCACATCGATAGTATAAACACTATCAGGATGCAAGTTAATATTAACACTCCAAGTATTTGGACCATCGTCATTTAAAACAAAATTAGATTGATAAATTAAATTTCCATTTTCTCTTAATATAAAATAAGGATCTGGTTTGTTAGAGGTGTAAACAAAAGGAATCCATTCTGGACCCCAACCTCCTGAAATACTATTAATAGTAACACTTGTTAATGTATAAAGATCTGTAGTATCTAAATTATTGTAAGCTTCAAAATAAACAGGAAAGTCTCCAGCTTGATTATAAGTTTGTGTTAATGGATTTTCTAAAGAACTAGTTTGACCATTTCCAAAATCCCAAAAGTATTGTAATAGACTAGGGTTGTTATTGGTGAAATTAACATCTAAAGGAACGCATCCTAAAATTTGTGAAGAAGAAAAACCAGAATTACCAAGAGTTGGATTGTTAATATTAAAAGTAATTGGAAAATCAATAGGAATATTGTCTATACTTTGACCTGCTGAAACAACATCTACCAAGACACTTACATTTACATTGTATTGACCCAATAACAATGGAGTCCCATAGACATTGATACATCCATATTGATTGTTTTGAGGATTGTAATTATTAGTAGGATTGTTACAAACCCAACTAAGTCCAACAGGGAGACCGATACTGACAATTTCAAAGTTTTGAATAACAGCTCCCATAGTATCTAAAGGCATAATAAAAGTAATATCTTCAGAATATGGTTGTCCTACATATCCATCGGGAAGAGGATCTGGATATATACCAGGAACAGAATAACTGGTATCTATTACACATTGTGAAAAGGAGGTTAAAACCTTAAAAGACAATAAAATAAAAAAGAATAATCTTAACATAAAAATCATTTCATCATCCTCAATTTAAAGAAAAAATAAATACAACATTATTTTGGATGGTAAATATTAGACGCGTTTTTATAAATTTCTGTTTTATCTAATGTCATTTTTTTTCTTTTTTGAGATGCATAAAGGTTCATTTGGTCTGTGAAATGAGGAGATTTAACACGATTACTAATGCCATATGGCAAAACAGTTTCTATCTCTGGTAAATCATCTCCAAACTTAACAAGCATTATATAGGAATCTCCTTTAACAACTTTAACCTTACCGTCTTTATATTTACTGGATGAAGACTCCGCTATCATATCCACCAATCCGCCAATAGGAATTTCAACATCTGCTCTAACATGCTTTTGATATTCTCCAAGAGATATATTTAATTTATCAAAACTTCTAAGTATTTGATTTTTGGTTTTTTGAAGACTTTCTAATAATAAAGAATCCGGAATTTCTCTATCAAAATCAAAATTAATTTTCTTAAGTTTCTTTCTTAGGCTTTTGTAAAACATGCTAAACTGAGCTGCTCCAATATTGTCTACATTTGCTTTTCTATCCCAAGATTGAATAACAGACAGTATATCTGCAACTTCACAAGAATCATTAAAAGTTACATCAAAAATTTTGTTGATTTTAAATGGACAAAATATTGGATTGGCATATTCTTGATCGTACTTAATATTTAAAAAATCTTCGTAATTAATTTTATCATAACCGTCTATAATTTTTTCAAATCTTAAACTCCTATTATTAAACTTCTCTCTGTAACCAAAACTTTTAGGGAAATTTTCTTCTTTAAGATTATTAGATTTTTCAGTACAATTAAAGGGACTGTTATTGGTATTAAAAATATAACCAGAAATTGGATTCTCTAATTTTGGAAGATCCTTAAAACCATAATACCCATTAGATTTTGTTTTAGAAGAATTTCCAGGAATAGTTAGCTTCCAATTATAATTAGTGTCTCTTAAAGGAATTAGTCCATTGCTCATATAAAATATATTATCTTGTTTATCAGCATAAACAATATTAAATCTGGGGATACCCATAATATTTAAAGCTCTTTTAAAATCTTCAAAATTATTGGCTTTATTCATTTGATACCACTGCTCTATCGCTGAAATATTTTCTAAAGCAGAAAGATGAAAGGAAAATACCCCACTATTGTTTTTTAAAACTGGACCATATTCACTCCAAAGAATTTTTTTTCTTAATGGGACAACTAATCCATTATTTAATTTGACTTTAAGTTTAGCTCTGGAAATTTCAAATTTCTTCCATTCTTGGTCATACTTGTAATAATTTTTTTTCTTAGGATGTATCTCCATTTGATAGACGTCTATTAAATCTGGGAAATTGTAAGTATGTGTCCAAGCTAGATTTGGATTTGTACCAATAAATGGAAATGGCGAACCTGGAAAAAGGCCTCCTAACATATTCCACCCTTGCTCACTAGCAAGATGCGCCTCGTACCAAGAAAAAGGTCCTTCTAGTGGTTGATGGGTATTTATATTTATATAAGTTTTATTGTCTTTGGTTTTACTCTTATTGAATGCAAATCCATTGGAGCCAATATTATTTAAGGAAGAATCTTGAATTAAAGGAATATTATTGGAATATAAATCTTTTAAAACTTTAGATATGTCTGAGAAGAAATGAATTATAAAATTAAATCCAACTAGATATTCCTTTCTAGTCATTGGAAAGGATTTTTTTACCAAAACCTGATTAGGAAATTTTTTGGCAAATGCATTCAAACCTTCTACATAACCATCCACTACATTAATAATATCAGGAGATAAATTATCTATTTCTCTATCTACAAGCTCCTTACATTTAAGTAATTGTGAAATATAATCTAGCTGAACACCTTCTTTTCCTTTGTATCTACCCATCATATATTTTGAAGGAAGAAAAGTTTCTTGAATTGTTTTAAAATCGTCTTCTGCATGTGCCCAGGCTAGGCCATAGGCAACTTCTTTGTCTGTTTTAGCAAATATATGAGGAGTGCCATATTTTCCTCTCACTATATCAATGCTGTCAGGATTTAACTGTGCATTAAAATTTAAAAAAGTAAATAAGAAAAATAATATGAATGGTGTTTTTTGCAAATATCAATAATTGAAAAGTAAAATTAGAAATTATAACTCTATTTCACTTGGGTTTAGAATAAATATTAACTTTTAATAAAATTAACATTTTAATACTATATGAGAATTGATAAATACATATGGGCTATCAGACTTTTTAAAACAAGATCTTTGGCGTCTAAAGCTTGTATAGGTGAAAAAGTAAAACTAAATGGTGATTTTATCAAATCAAGTAAAATCGTAAAAAAAAACGATGTCATAGCTATAAAAGTAGTTCCCATTTGGAGAATTTTTAAGATTATTGACTTGCCAAAAACTAGAGTTGGAGCCAAACTAGTTGGTGATTTTTCCAAAGAAATTACTCCCAATGGAGATTTAGAATTACTAAACCAATATGAATTTATAAATAGACAAAATAGAAGTATTGGTATTAAAGGCAGACCCACTAAAAAAGACAGAAGAAATCTTGGAGATTGGCTGAAATAATATTTAAGGTAATGTTCTCTAAAGTCTTAAACAATACTTTTTATTGATGAAATCTATCGCATAAGATTTAATACTCCACTAAAAGTTTTTTCTCTAATTTTAAGTGTATAAAAGTAAGAGCCTGGTGGTGCTAATGCTCCTACTATATTATTTCCATCCCATTTCAAATTATTTCCAGTGGAGAAATATTGTATTTGTCCCCATCTGTTGTAGATGGTTAGCTCAGCACATTTTTCTACTTTTTCAGGGATTTCAATAATGAACTCATCATTCATATTATCTCCATTTGGTGTAAAAACATTAGGATCGCTTATGGTAAAATAATCATCAAATGTCAATGCATCCCCACTGTAGGTTAAGCTTTCAATACATCCGTTGGT
>JADHMB010000019.1 GCA_016780365.1 Flavobacteriales bacterium | reverse complement strand
AAGCAGATCCAACTCTTATTTCAATTAATAAAATAGCTAATTCATTAGGTTTAATATCTGCCTATGGAGAAATGAAGATCTTAAGGATAAATGGAGAAGAAATTGGAGATTACTATTATGTGGAGGATATTAAGAATGATTTTTTATCACGAGAATACCAAGTAAAAAATTATTCCACTATCTCTCATATATCTGATTGGTCAAGAAAGGAATATATAAATGGCAATGGACACAATAGCGACCAAGATTTAAAAGTCATTCATATTGAAAAAAAGTCGGATTCTTTACACCCTTTCGCTATTTACAGATACCGTAAAATGTGTGCATATATTCTGGATAATAATATTGACTCTCTCAAGACAATGATTGATATTGAATATATGGCCAAGTATTTAACCCTTGCATCTCTATTTAACGATGTTCATTTCATGACGGGTGATAATTTAAAAATCATATATAATTTTAATAACAGCAAGTTTTATCCCATTTTCAGGGCTGAATCTGGAGGTTTCCCTATAAATGTGGAATTCCCAGTTAATTATGTCAATTTTGATAAGTTTCTCTTCAATTCTAGGGGTTTATCTTACTCTAAATCTCAAACTGCAAAATATTTTAAACTATTACTTTCTGATAATGAGTTTAGAAATTTACGTAACAAAGAGCTTTATAAGCTTACTAAATCTAAAGACAGCCTTATTGAAGAAATTTATAAAACTTACGATAACAACCGTATTGTAATGCTTCATTCTGGTAGATCAAGAAGAGCCTTTAGCTATCAAAAACAACAACAGATTGAAATATTAGAAACAACTTTTGACTTTGCCAATAAATATTTAAATTATTGTCATATTTATGGAACTTACGATGTTTTTACAAAGGAAATTGAAATTTTAACAGATGCTTTTAGTTCTATTAAAATTCTTAAAAAAGATTCTCTAATCGCCAATCATATCAATGGAATTAATTTAAATAAGAATCTTGAATTCAATTATAATTATGAAAAATATAAGATTCAAAGCTTTTCTAAAGAGGATTTTATATTTATAAATAATGTGACCAAGGATACCATTATAGACCATGTTTATTTTAATTATATGAATTCATCTCCTTTATCAGATAGCAGTTTGCTAAAATAAAGAAAGCATACTTTTGAAGGTGTTGCAATGTGCTTCTACAATATCATATATTTTTTCAGAATAACCTCCACCCATAACAGTAACAATTGGAGCTTTACACTTTTTAGAAAATTCAAAAACCATTTCATCTCTTTTTTTGCAATCTTCTCTTTTTACTGCCAATCTTCCTAGCTTATCTGTATCTAAAATATCAACTCCCGAAATATAAAAGATAATATCAGGAGATAGTTCATCACTTAAAAAGTCTAGATTTTCTTTAAGTTTTTTTAGATATTCTTTCCCATTAATTCCATCTTTTACGGGTATGTCTAAATTTGAATTTTCTTTGTGAAATGGATAGTTTTTTTCTCCATGCATACTAAAAGTGAAAACCTTATCATTGTCTTTTAAAATAGAAGCAGTGCCATTTCCCTGATGAACGTCTAAATCTAAAATCAATATGGATTGCATTTGATATTTCTCTAACGCATAATAAGATCCAATTGCTACATCGTTAAACAAACAAAACCCTTCTCCGCGATCTCTAAAAGCATGGTGGGTTCCACCAGCAATATTTGCAGAAGCACCATATTTAATAGCAAAATCAACACAATCTAAAGTCCCTTGGGTAATTATATATTCTCTATTTACTAGTTCTTTAGATAATGGAAACCCAGTTTTTCTAATTTCACTTTTTGAAAGAGTAAGATGGTTTAGTTTGGATATGTATTCTTTATCATGTGCTTTTTCAATCCAAAAGTCTTTTGCAACGTTAGGGGAGAAGAAGCTCTCTTTTTCAACCAATCCTTCATGTAGAAGTTGTTGGGGAATTAGTTCGTATTTTTCCATTGGAAAACGATGGTTTTCCGGTAATTTGTGCATATAAATTGGTGAAAAAGCTATTTTGAGCAACTTAAAGTAGAATTTCTATTTATTAAACTTTCAACTATTTTCTATCTTCTATAAGTTCGCAGTAAAAATTAATTGCTACATCATCACCTACTGATACTACGTGCTCCATACCAAAATCAGTTCTATCAATTTCAAAAGTTCCTTCAAAAATTGCTACTTTAAAACCACTACTATTGTTGGTAATTCCTTTGTGTTCAAAAGAGAATGCTAAATCTTTACTTTCCCCCATCATATTTATAATACCCTTTGTAGAATAGTTATCTTCAATTTTTTTAATTCCTTTAGAATAAAATTCAATTAAAGGATATTTATCTGTGTTGAAAAAATCGCTTCCAATAAGTTCTTCGTCTCTTATATCATTATCTGTATTGATACTTTTAACATTAATTGATACTTTTATTTTTGCTTGTTCAGGATCGTTGTCAGAAACTTTAAAAACAATATCAAAATCTTTGAAAAATCCCTTGGTGTCTTTTAAACCTTCAATATCAAAACTTATCTCTGAACTCGTTGGATCAGCGCTATTATTAATCCATGTTGTACCTAAAATAGAAGCAAAATCTTGAGTTTTTACTTCTTCAACATTTGTTTTTTCAAGTTCACTTTCTGGATTGCCCCAATTTGAGAATATTAAAAGGCCAATTACTAAAAATATGGCTCCTACTACTAAAACTTTTATTTGGTTATTCATCGCTGATTCTTTTTATTTAAATTTGTAGAATATTTTAAAATATTTATCATTTGTTAATTAATTTTTTTGATATTTGGTGTTAATTATACACTATGAGGCAAATATTTTATTCAAAAGTACAAATTGTCTCAATATTAATTGTTTTATTTTCCTATTCTACTCATTTTTCTCAAAATCATGATGTTTTTACCAGCAATCAAGCAAAAATAAAAGATCCAATAGATCAACTTAGTTTTTCTGGAAATTATAGATTTTTAGGATTTGTTAGAAATCAACAAGAATTTTTCCCAAATAATAGTGGGAAAACCACAGCAATAATGTCTGGTGATTTTTTTCGTGAACCAATGTTTCTCTTAAAAGTTAAAGGTAAAACCAAAGACAATGTATCTTTTGGAGCAGACTTAATGATAAATAGTTTGTATAAAGGTCCTTCTGAAGAGTTTACAAGTACAGTTACACTTGACCTAGGATTGAACCTTAGGACTTCAATCAATACAGATTTTGGTGTTTTTAATTTTTCATCAGGTGGTGTTTCTTGGTACAGACAAAGCCGATTGACCGTGTGGGGAAATAGATCTTTTAATAGAATTTCAATTTACGACCGTAGACCCCAAAATGCATTAACCAATAACCCTAATGACAGGTACAATGATTTTTATAAAAATGGTTTGATTGACCAAGGAATTAGATATGGAAGTAGGGCATTTCAAGGATTGTTTTTACAAGGTAATAAGCTTCCTCATAATTTTTCATTTAAAGGAGTTATTGGCAAGAGTGCATTTAACCGATCTTTTTTAGAAACCTCTGATAATTTCACAACTTGTTTGCAAATAAATAATCGACCCAATAAAAACCTAAAACTTTCTTATAATTTTCTATCCTCATCTCAGGATTTAGATTCAATTAATAATGACAAAAGACAATACAATATTCACACATTTGAGCTATCCCAAAAATGGAAAAAGATTAATATTCATTTAGAATCAGGATTTGGTAATTATACAAGTATTGACGAGGATTTGGGTTTTGGTGAAGCTATTATTTTGGATGTTAAAACCGATAAATCTTTAAAAATCCCATTGGATTTTCAATTTTACAGAATTTCTCCCCAATTTGTTAATGTAACTGGAAACTTTTTAAACACTTCAGTTCTTGAAATTTTTCCAAATATCCCAGGTGTTGGTACAACCATCAGAACTCCTTATAAAAGTCCAATGGTTGGATTGGGTTTTCCTGTGAACAACCGTCAAGGGTTTTCTATCAATTCAGATATAGATTTTGGCAAATTAAAACTAAATGCAGGAATCGGTTTTTTCTCTGAAATTGACACTTCCTATGCAGGAATATCCTATAGACACAATGTAAATAGTCAGACTCTATCAAGAATTTATTTATTTGCACAAGGTTGGGGACCTTATAATTTTCTAAATTCTACCTACAGAGGAGTTTTTGAAGAAGTCTCCGTAAGTGATACCAATATAAATGGGCTGGCAAATTTTAAAAAGTTCTATAACACTATTGAGTTTCAGGCAAAATATTCCAACTTATTATTTGGACGTAAATTTTACTTATTTCATTTAGCAAGATTTAATTCATGTCAAAGGAAACTATATTCTCTTCCTCAGTTTAATGACAAAGCACTTATTAGTCAGCTATCTAACGAAATTGATTTTAGCTATGAAATGAATGAAAATGCAGTTTTGGTATTATCTTATGGCATTGAAAGGGTCTTAGGCAATAGTTTTACTGATTTAGGGGATAATAATGAAGCAAGTTCTACAAATTTGCTTTCTGAGTTTTTAGGAATTGATAAATTTAACAATGTTAATAGAGCTAGAAATCAAAGAAATAGACTTATAGGAATAGGATTTGACTATAAAATTGGAGAAAATGCAATGTTGTTTTTTCGTCACAACAGATACAGGTATTTTGATCCTAATTTTGTTGAAAATCATCTTCAGGGAACGGAAAATATGTTGGAATTAAAAATTACTTTTTAAAAATGAATAAAGCCTTAAACACCATACTATTACCATTGATGATATTTTCATTTCATTCATTTTTAAATGCTCAAACAAGTAATGAAACAGTTTGGTTTAATGGTTTAGCAAGGTCTTATTTTTCTAGAGACGTTCTTGGAAATACAACAGATACTTTATACCCCCGAAATTCTTCCAATGGTTATAATTTAGTGGATTTAAATATTCATGCAAATCCAATTAAGACTATTGAAATATTTGCACAACTTAGAGTAAGAAATCAGTTTGGTAGTTTCTTTGGATCAGGAACTAATATTGATGTAAGGCAGTTGAGAGCTAGCGGAACAATTAAAAACAAATTTAATTTTAGTGTAGGAGATATTTTTCTAAAACAAAACCGTTTTACACTATATAATTACAACGAAGAGTTGTCAAGTTTTGAAAATGATATGTTTAAGCCCTATCGGGATATTATCCATTATGAGAACTTTTACATAGATAATCGATGGAGATTACAAGGTTTACAAACAGATTTTTCTTTACAGTTTGATCGTTTTATTAGAACACTAGAGTTTGATTTTTTTATAACAAGACCTCGTGGTTCAACACAATTAGGTTCTAATACTTATTCTCCAGATTTAATACTTTCTGGCGGATCTATTGTTTCCAAAATAACCAAAAAACTATCTTTTGAAGTCAATTATATTAACCTTTTTGAGATCCCTAGCAGTGGAAATATGAATATTTCAATTAATAATCCTGTTTATCATTCTGGTTTAAATTATAAATACAACAAAAATAATTTTAAGATAAGTCACAAATTGCAAACAGGATTTTCTGAGAGAAACTGGTTGTTCTCAGAATTAGATAATGGTTCGGATTCTACTGGATTTACCACTAGAGGAATGTTTTTTGAATTTGAAAATGAATTTTTAGTAAAAGATTCTTCTTTTAGGTTGGTTTTAGGGGCTCGCTATGTTGATCCTAATTTTAGAAGCGCAGGTTCTCAAACAAGAAGAATTGATTTTAACACTGAAATACAAAATACGGTTTATCCTTTTCATACCAACGATTATATTCCTAGACCTTCATCTGCATTTGATTTACTTTCTGATGAAAATCGTTTTAACCAAGATCTCTCGGGTACTCTTATGAGTTTTAATCCTATTTATTCCAATGTTTTACCATATGGTGATGCCACACCAAACAGGACGGGATTCTATCTTTCTGCAAGTATGAATAAAAACCAAATTTTATTTTCAAATATTAAAACAGCATACTTTAATGAAGTTATTGGGCAAGGGACTACAGAAAAGAGAAATTTTTTATTATTGGCTGGTGATCTAAAAATTAATATAAATGAGATATTAAAAAAACCAAAAGAATTTAGCCTATCGTTCTCTTTCTGGAACGAATTAACTTCAAGAGATGGAGATGTTGTTGAAGAGCTAAATCTAAATTCCAGTCACATTAATGGTTTTATAAATCTTGAATTTTCTAAAAATTTTTATTTCCAGTTAGGACTTAAACAAATCAACGCGTCTGGAAAAGAATTCATTACTCAAAGAAATGAATATGGAGTTATTCAAAATTTTTCATTAGTCAATTATGATCAAAGTGATTTTATTTACTTTACAGGTATTAATTATAAAATTAAAAAGAATATTTATGCCAATATTCAATATAATTGGTGGGGAGAGGATTTGAATAATCCAAATAATCCAACTTTTAATGATTTTAATTATAGACGATTATTATTTATTTTTTCAGTTAAGTTATGAGAACTATTAAACACATTATCCCATTTTTTGTCATACTATTTTTTTTCAATGGATGTACCAAAGACGATGTTGAAGGACCTTCAATAACTGATTTATATGGAACTTTTTCAATCACTGATGCTTTTTTGTTGGTTAACAAAACACCAGATTTTTCTTCAGGAGATATAGTAAAATTTAACTGTGGTTTTAATAAAACTATCGATTGGAAAATTACCATCACTGGTTTACAGTCTAATAGTATTAAGGAAATTTCAGGTTTTTCTAATTTGATAGACTCCAATATTGTAACATGGACTGGAAACACCTCTCAACTTCCATTTTTTGAAATAGAAAATTGTGTAGTTGAACTTACTTTTTTAAATGAATCTGACACTCTAAGAGATACACTTAATATTATTGGATCTAATACTTACCAAGATGGAATTTTAGTTGCTGATTTTGAAAATGGTCTTCCTTTAGATGCGTTAGTTTCATGGACTCCAAACATCGGATTTAGGACTTTTGATATTTCAAATGATGACCCTCTTTTAGGAAATTCATATTTTAAAATGGGAGGAAAAGTAAATTGGGATTGGCCAATTGGAAAATTGGATTTAAAATTGAATTTATCTTCTATTACAGTACCAGCTGAAGAGTTCTATATTAATATTGGAATACTTTCAGACTCTATAGATATTCATACTGGACAATTTATTAATATTATGATTTCAGAGTCTACTTTGCCATTTAATGACGATTTAACACCAAATCAAGCAGGACATCAGCTGGCTGATATTTTTGATGCGACTGATGAAGTTTATAAAATGAAAATTCCTGTCGACTGGCACGGATGGCGAATATTGTCTTTTCCGTATTCAGATTTTGAAGAGTTGTCTCCAGGTGCAAGCGGAGTTATTTTTAACAAAAACCCAAAAAATATAAGTGGAATTAGAATTGCCTGTCAAGCATGTCCATCAGCGGGTGCCAATGTTAATTGTCCAGAAAATTTAGACAAATTAGTTAGAACTGATATTGATCACATAATATTTACAGAAAATTCTGCTCTTTTAGGAAATTAAATGAATTTTATTAGAATCTCATATATATCATTACTGTTTATTTTAATTTCATGTGATTCATTTAAAACAGTTAACCTGTATGAATCGGTAATGGATCAACCTGACCCATATGAGTCATTTTCTTATAAAGATATTTTTATAGATTCTTATAAATCTAAGGTTTGGGGTGTAAAGTCAAATAATTGTAAGCAAATCTTATTTGACTCTATAAATAATTTTAAAGGTAAAGATCATTTACATCTTATTTGGAATCAAAATAAAGAATGTAAGTATATGGGTTTTGGTTTTGCTTGGGCTAATTTTAAAGGCAAGAATTTATCTCCAATAATAAATAATTCTGCAATTCAATTAATGATTAGAGTAGATTCAGGTTCGTTTTCTAAAATTCCAATGTTTTTTTCATTAGTAGATTACAATGAAAAACAATGCTATTCAAGAATGAATATATTGGGAATTGAGGGTGGAGTAATTGATCAAAAATGGAGGAAGGTGATTGTGCCCTTGTCTACATTTAAATATCAAAAAAAAGGAGTAAATATTTCAAATATTAAAGAGTTAAGAATTCAACTTGAAAGAAAAGGAAATGTGCACATTGATGATTTAAAAGTGATTTCTCACCATCATCCATTTAAAACTCAAAAAAGTAATTTCAATAAAACTTTTGAAAATTTTCCTGTAGCTCTTGGGAAAGTAAAGAAATATTGGTGGGGAGTTAATGAAAATTATTCGGATAATTTTAAGTTTATTACTAGCACATCATTTATTTCTGATGAAAGTCAAGAAAAAACTGATTCACTAATAATTTTGCCTGAGTTTGAAGTATCCCTTTCATTAGATGTAAATTATGATAAAAACTCAGAGGATAACAAATGGAATAATTTTGGCTTTCCATTTAATAAATGGGAGTATGCTGATTTATCTAATATATATACTACTTCGGCTATTCATTTTAAGATTAAAAGCTCAACGGTTCCCAAAATACAACTTGTAATTGTTGCTTATTCTGGAAAAGTAAGAAGATTAACAAAAAATATTCAATCTGAGAATATTATAACCTCTTCCGACAATCAATATTTAATCAGTATCCCAATAAAATCTTTTAAAAATTATGATCAAATGAATTGGGAAAGTTTAAAAGAGTTAAGGTTTAAGGTTTTAGAATCTTCAAAATTTGAAATCGGTGATTTTAAGATTGTTGAATTTAGAGGAAATCCAAAAAAGCCAAATAAATGGAGAGGAATATGAGAATACTATTTGTTTGTTTTTTTTTATTTTTTACTGTAATTAATTCTAATCAATATTATAGTCAGGTTAATAGTGTTCGAATTGAAAAAAATCAAAATGGTTTTGAGCTATATAAAAATAATGAGCCATACTATATAAAAGGAGCAGGAGCAAAATCTAACTTTAATGAAGTTAAAAAAGCTGGCGCAAATTCCATTAGGGTTTGGAGTACTAATAACAAGAGCTATTTAGATTCAGCCCATAAATACGGTCTTACTGTTACCTTGGGTTTGTGGGTTGCTCAAGAAAGAAATGGTTTCAACTATGATGATGAGTACGCTGTTGCAGGCCAAATAGCATTGCTAAAAAAAGATATTTTAAAATTAAAAGACCATCCAGCATTATTAATGTGGGGTATAGGAAATGAAGTTGATTTACAATATTCTAACTTTAAAGTATGGGAAACTATTGAAGAAATTGCAAAATTTATTAAAAAAGTAGATCCCAATCATCCTACAGTAACTGTTATAGCTGGACTGGACCCATCAAAAGTTTTTATGATTAAAAAGTATTGTCCAAGTGTTGATATATTGGGTATAAACGTTTATGGAGCTATAGAAAACGCCCCAATCAATATAAGAAAATATGGTTGGGAAAAACCTTACATTGTAACCGAATGGGGGGTTAACGGACCATTTGAAGCAAAAGTTAATTCTTGGGGAGCTAAAATTGAACCAACCAATGGATTCAAAGCCAACCAACGTCTAAGAAGATATCAAAGTATCATCCAAAAAGATCAAGATTTGTGCTTGGGTTCTTATTGCTTTTTGTGGGGACAAAAACAAGAGTCTACATCTACATGGCACGGAATGTATTTAAGTAACGGACATCCAACAGAAGCGGTTGATGTTATGCAATATTGTTGGAAGGGGGAATGGCCAGCAAAAAGAGCACCAAGTTTAATGCAAATTAAACTTAACGGAGATAATTGGAAAAAAAATCATGTTTTTATAAAAAATGAAGAAGTAATTCTTGATTTTATTTATGAAAGAAACAACAACGACAGCTTATATTTTGACTTTCAATTATATCCAGAAACTTTTTCTACAAAAGGGGGAGGGGATTTTCAAAAATCACCTGATAAATTAAAATTTGAAATAGTAAAGCAATCAGAAAATAGCTTGTCTTTTAAAGTGCCAAATAAAAAAGGTTTTTATAGAGTTTTTGTTTTTGTAAGAAATGAAATTAATCAAACTAGTGTAGCAAACATTCCATTTAAAGTAGAACAATTATAAATTCACACCATAAAATGTCTAATAATTATATTATAAAAGCTGTCTTTTTACTTCTATGTAATATTTCTTTTTTGATTTTTAGCTCTCAGTTAAATTCATTCTATGAGGATTGGGAACCTAAGGTATTTCATTTTCCAGAAAATACTTTATTACAAAACGAACCGTCTAGCAGTCCAAATGTTACGATTAATTTTAATATTTCAAATATCTTGGGTGACGTTCTTCCCTCACATTTTGGAACCAATTTGACTCATTTTCTAGGTGAATCAGTTTTAAATCAAGTAGATTTTATGAACAATATAAAAGGATTAAATAGATTCACATTTAGATATCCTGGAGGAAATGGTTCCAATCAATTTTTTTGGGATGGTAATATTCCTTCTTCTATATTAAACGATTCTCAAATTACTGTTAATGATCTAATTGATGGCTCTGGTTGGAGAATTAGTCCAGACGATTTTGTTCAAATTTTAGATTCAGTAAATGGTAAAGGTATTATTGCTGTTAATGCTTCCTATGCTAGATATGGAACCTCTGCAAATCCAGTTCAGACTGCAGCTTCATATGCAGCAAGTTTTGTAAGACATATGAATCAAACTTTAGGAGCAAATATTAAATATTGGGAAGTTGGTAATGAAAATTATGGCCCTTGGCAAGCAGGTTATGTTGTAGATGGAGATACCATAAATGGCACTAAGTATGGAGATATATTTAATGTTTTTGCAGATTCTATGAAAGCTGCTGATCCTACTATAAAAATTGGAGCAGTATTATTTCCTCATGATGGGGTTTATAACGACTGGTCAAAAGATGTACTTCAAAAGGTTCAAAACAATGCTGATTTCTTAATTATACACGATTATTTTAGGAGAAAACCGAATCCAAATAACGTTACTTATCAAGAAATGTTAAATTCTATTTCTGAAGTTCAACAAAACGTAAGTAATGTGAACAATATGGTTACTAATTATACTAGTAAACCTTCAGGATACTTTCCTATTGCAATGACTGAATTTAATTCAAAAACAGGGGAAAGAGAAATTTCTATGGCCAATGCAATATTTATTTCTCAAGTTCTCTGTGAGCAAATCAAAAATAATATTGGCATGTCATTGCTTTGGAGTTTTCAAAATGGACTAGACTCTCACGGTGGTGATCACGGAATGACAGCTAGAAACAGTACTATTGTTCAAAATAATACTCCTCGTCCAGTTTATTATGCATATTATTATATAAGTAAGTTTTTGGGGGACAAGTTAGTATTTTCTTATTCTAACGATCCAGACATTAATTGCTATGTTTCAACTTTTTCAAGTGGAGAAATTGGAATGGTTGTAATAAATACATCGCAGGTTAATAAAACAATAGAATTTAGTTCTACATCTAGTTTTACTAAAGATAATTTTTATTGGTATGAAATAAATGCACTTGATGAAACCGATAAAAAAATATATGTAAATGAGCTTACTACTTCTAACCAAGAAGGTGGACCAGATTTTAATAATGTTCCTGCATTCTATAGGCCTGTAAATGGTAATTATAAATTTATTATCAAGCCTTATTCAGTGAATTTTATTGCCAATTCTAACGATCTTACATCCACAGATAATACTAGGAATTTAGAAATTGAAGTTTATCCAAATCCTTTTAATGAATTTATAAATATTAATCAGCATTATGATTATTTAAAACTATTTGATATTAGTGGAAATCTTGTTTTAAAGTCTACAGATAAAAATTTAGATACTAGCTTATTGAAGGAAGGTATTTATATTTTAAAATTATATAAGTCTAACTTCTCGTCGGAGGTTAAAGTAATAAAAATCAAAAAATAATGAAGTTTAAATATTTTCTTAGTTCAGTTTTATGTTTATTTCTGTTAACAGCTTGCAATAATAAATCAGAGTCTATATACCTAGACAGTAATTATTCTGATCAAGAACGAGTAGAAGATTTATTGACAAGAATGACTCTTGAAGAGAAAGTTGCTCAAATGTGTCAATATGTTGGATTAAATTATTTAAGCTCAGAAAATGAATCTTCGTTAACTGAAGAGATTTTAAATAGCGATTCCAAAGCGTCTTATAAAGGTTTTTTAAAAAAAGATATTGCTCAAATGGTAGTAGATGGGAAAATAGGTTCTTTTTTACACGTTTTGGAGCCCCAAGAATCTAATATACTACAAGCTCTAGCATTAAAATCTAGACTCAAAATACCTTTAATAATTGGTATTGATGCTATTCACGGAAATGGTATGGTAAAAGGAACTACCGTATATCCGTCTCCAATAACAATTTCCTCATCGTTTACTGATACTTTGGCTTATCAAGTTGGTATACAGACGGCAAAAGAAATTAGGGCGGCTGGTTCACACTGGGCATTTACTCCAAATATTGATGTTTTAAGAGATCCAAGATGGGGAAGAGTTGGTGAAACTTTTGGTGAAGATCCTCTATTAGTTTCCAATATGGGTTCAAGTATGATAAAGGGTCTTCAGGAAACTAATAAAGTTATTGCTTGTGCAAAGCATTTCATAGCTGGTTCGGAGCCTGTAAATGGTTTAAATGCATCCCCAATGGATATTTCAGACCGGAATATGAGGGAGATTTATCTTAAACCATTTAAAAAGGCTGTAGAATCTGGAGTTTACTCCGTTATGGCTGCACACAATGAATTAAACGGTATTCCTTGTCACATGAATAAATATTTAATGACAGATATTTTAAGAGAAGAACTTCAATTTAAAGGTTTTATAGTAAGTGATTGGATGGATATCGAAAGAATTCATACCCTTCATAAAATAGCTGAAAACAACAAGGATGCTTCATTCCTTTCAGTTGATGCTGGTATGGACATGCACATGCACGGACCTTATTTTTTAGAACATGTAGTAGAGCTAGTTAAGGAAAATAAAATTTCTGAAAAAAGAATTGATGAGTCTGTAAGAAAAATATTGTTGGCGAAGATTAAATTAGGATTATTTGAGAATCCATTTATTGATTTAGAGGAAGTGGATAATAAAATATTCACCAAAGAACATAAAAATACTTCTCTTGAAATTGCTCGTAAGTCAATAGTTTTATTAAAAAATAGTAATCGAACTTTGCCAATTAATTTTGAGAAAAAAAACAGAATATTAGTTACTGGTCCAAATGCTAATAACCATTCAATTCTTGGCGATTGGACCAAACCACAGCCAGAAGAAAATGTAGTTACCATTTTTGAAGGAATTGAAAAAATTGGTTCTCAAAAAGGTTTTGAAGTAGATTTCTTTGATTCCAATAGCGATATTTTAAATATTTCTGAAAATGATATTTTATCAACTGTTGATATTGCTAAAGATTACGATTATGTATTTGTAGTGGTAGGAGATAATTCTTTGAGACATTTAAATAAGAAAAAAACTGCAGGCGAGAACATGGCTCGTTCCAAAATTAATTTAGCTGGAAATCAACTTAAATTGGTCAAAAGTTTAGAGAAGTTAACTAATAAATTGGTTGTAGTTTATGTGAATGGTAAACCAATTGCTGAACCATGGATTGAAGATAATATTGATGCAATTATCGAAGCGTGGGAACCTGGTAGTTTTGGTGGTCAAGCAGTTGGTGAAATAATTTTTGGGGATGTTAATCCAAGTGGAAAACTTCCTCTTACTTTCCCAAGAAGCGTTGGTCAATTACAAATGGTGTATAATCACAAACCCTCTCAATATTTCCATAAGTATGCTCAAGAAAAAATTACTCCTTTGTATTCTTTCGGTCATGGATTAAGCTACTCAGAATTTGTGTATTCCAACCTTGTGGTCAAGAAATCAACTATTAAAGACTCGATAATTAAAATTTCATTTTCTCTTACCAATGAAAGTGAATTTGAGGGAGAGGAAGTAGTTCAGTTGTATTTTAGAGATTCTTACAGCTCAGTTACTAGACCTGTTAAAGAACTCTTAGATTATAAGAGAATATCTATGAAACCAAACGAATCAAAACAAATTTATTTTAATATACCAATAAAGAAATTAGCTTTTTATGATATAAACATGAAAAATTGCGTGGAAAAAGGAAATTTTGAATTTATGGTTGGCGGGTCTTCTAAAGAAAGTGGTCTTGTTAAAGATTCCTTTTATTTAATGGATAGATACGATTTCTAAAATTCATTGATATGTTTTAATTATTGATCCATAACCTGGTTTAAAAACTATTATCTCAAAACTATTTTCAGGGTTAATTATTTCATCAGTTGAGTATATTTTCCAATTTTCAGTTTTATTATTTCTCCAACCAACTGAGGAGTTGTTATTGTTAGAGATTATATTAATTCCATTGTCTTTCTGAATTATTGAAGGGTCTTTTAACTTAGGCTTTTCTCCATTTGGCCACATCTCTTTAAGAATTTGATTCTCTGTTATATTCCCATAATCTGAACCATCTATCCAATTATCTAGTTTTTTCTTAAGTTCATAAAAAATACTATCATAATCTTTATTATTATAGAGGTTATTAAGCTCATAAGGGTCATTAACAATATCATAAAATTCATATTTTGGTTTGGTTTTTTTATACCAACTCTCCATCGAAATTGTATTTTTTTTCAAATCATTAAGTGAATCTAAGATTCTCATCGTTTTCATGTTTTGCCTGTACAAAACGGGTTTCATTATTGAAGAGTTGGTATCGCAGTTAATAATTAGCTTAAATTCTTTATTTCTTACACATCTTCTTTTATCAGTATGTTCATCAAACCTGTCAGTTGCAGCAAAAATATAGTCTCTATTATTCTGATTGTAGAAAGAAACTCCTTCCATTTTATGGTTTGTATCAGATTTTGTTAGTTCTAAAATAGTAGGTGCTAAATCAATAAAACTAATCATTTGATTATTTCTAAGTTCATTTCTTTTTTCAGTCCACTTTATAATTAGTGGGCATTTCAAACCAGAGTCATAAATAGATCTTTTATACCTTGGAAATGGTCCTCCATGGTCAGAGAAAAAGAAAATAACCGTATTTTCATATAATCCATCTTCTTTTAGTTGATTAATTATTTCTCCTAATTGTTCATCCAATTTTTCAATGTTTTTATAATTGGTTACAAAATCGTTCTTTATCGTATTGTTGTTTGGAAAAAATGGTGGAAGAATTACTTTATTTATTTCATCTGAGGAATGTTTTTTATAGTTACTCCAGATTCTTGATTCATGGGTGATATTGAAATTAAAAACTGAGAAAAAAGGTTGATTCTCGTTTCTATTTCTCCAGTGAGCATTTTTATTACTTTCATTCCAAGCAAGAGGTGACATTTCCATATTGTAATCCTCTTTAGAGTTATTACTACAGTAATACCCCATTTTTCTTAAATTTTCACTAAAAAATTGAACTTTTCTTTTTGGAACAGCACTGTAAATTGGCAAATTAGTTTTGGTGTTTATCGAACCTTTATTTTTTTTATAGGCTCTCATGTGTTGAGTTCCAATGGTTGTTGGATACATTCCTGTTGCAATGCTGCTTCTGCTAGGAGAACAAACAGGAGAAACAGCGAAAAAATTATCGTAAACTATTCCATTAGATGCTAATTCATCTAGATTGGGTGTTTTTGCAATAGAATCGTAGTAGGAGGAGAAAAATAAAGATTGATCTTCACAAACTAGCCAAAGTATATTTGTCTTTTCTTGCGAATTAAAACTAATATAAACAAAAGAAAATACAGCTATTAAGGTTTTTTTTTGGAACAATTTCAACTTATATCGATTTTGTTTATTAAATTTAAAGAAAGTGTAAATTTAACACTTAATCCTTGGTAAATTATCTAAACTAATAATGAAATGTAATTTAAAATATTTTTAATGAGAAAAATAATTTTAGCATCTCTTTGTTTAGTATTTACACCTTCCTTTTATTCTCAAAATATAAATACTTCATCTTATTTTCTAAATACTAAAAATATAGATTTTTCTGTTAAAGGATATTACAGGTTTATGGGTTATAATAGAAACCTTTCCAATTTATTTGGAGACTCAGTCAACCCAGTTGTTTTTAGAGCTGACGATGAATTTAATTCACCTACATTAAATTTAGATATGGTTTTAAAATCTAAACAATCTGGATATATAAAAACCCAACTTTATTTATTTGAACCAATTTCTGGAAATACAGAAGATAGAAATTTTTTGATGCTAAATAGAAAAGGAGTTTCTGTTGAGTTAGGTAAAAAAACCAAATTTGGAAATTTTAAATTGGTAGCTGGAGGAATTAACTTTTTAAGATTTAGTGATTTTTCATTAAGTTCAGCAAAACAAGTTAGAAACTCATTATTTGACAGAAATGCTTGGACTGCTGTTTGGCCAGTTAATGTACAATTTAATAACTATTTTAATGAATCTAATTATATAAGAGCAGCTGACTGGGGGAAAAGGCAAGTTTCAGGAATTAATTTTAAAGCAACAGATTTACCAAAGTTATACGATTTAGAAATTTTTTATGGTAAAACACCTTTCAATATTTCGCCTGTTGATAATATAATGACCTTTAAAATTGGTAAAAAACAAAAGCTAAATTATTATAGTTTTGGAATATTAAATTCTAGTGGAATTGATGCCTTAATTAATGGATTTGAATTTAAAAATCAAATATTTTATTCTACTTACAAAGGGAATTTTAATGAATGGAAAATAAACAGTGAATTTGCTGTGAGTAATTACTCTTTTCAATCTAACGGATTATCAGAAACAGGAATTGCTAGCGAAATTACAATTAAACCAAGCCCAAGATTGATAAGTTTTCCTTTATTTTTTGAAGGTTATTACATAAGCCCAAACTTTGTAAATATCCACTCTTCACTTATAAATGGTTCAGTTCAATCTTTTAGTTCTCAAACTAGTTCTTTCAATGGTGAGGGAATTCCAGATGGCGCAAGACCTTTTGGAGGTGTTATGAGTCCAATGCACATCAAATCAAATAACAGGTTTGGAATAAATATAAATTCAGAATTTAATATAGGAAAGTTAAAAGTTAATCTTGGAAATGGATTTTCTAGAGAAATTCAAAATGATACGAATTTGGTTTCTTTCTTTCACAAAGTCAATGGTCTTTATTTGTCAAGAATTGAGAGATTTCAGTCGTCTACTGGTCCTCAAGGAAATTTGACCACTTTTTTTAGGGGTTATTATGAAAATGTATTAATTGATGATTCTTTAAATAGTAAGATCAATAAGTCTTTTAATGTTTTATTATTAAACTTAAAATATCGTACTAAAATTTTTAATAAAGATTTTTTCATTTTTTATCTTGGTGAATTCCATTCTTTACAATCATTTTTATCTCCTATTCCAGTTTTTTCAAGTAATGCAATACTAAGAAATCATTTTCATGAGTTTGATTTTTACTTAAATATAAATAAGAAACTTTCTCTTATTGGGTATTATGGTGCAGAACTAATAAAGGGAAATGAATTCTCTGGACTTGGAGATGTTCTGTCAGAAAATAATGAATATTTGCCAAGAAATGGAATTGGTAATGTATTTGGTTTAGGTTTTGACTATAGTATTGGCTCTAAATCTTGTTTTTATTTTAGATTTAAAAATGTAAATTATAATGAAAAGAACTTTTCAAATTATTATTACCAAGGCTATGAAATTACAGCAGAATTAAAAATATTTTTTTAATGAGAATTATTTTAACATATACTTTTATTTTTTCCATTTTGACCATATTTGGACAGTATCCAAAGTTTGAAATCGGAGGTCTATCTAGAGCATTAGCTGATAATTCATTTTTGGATGAAATGGATACTGTAAATAATGATGTAAAACAAGATTTCAACTTAGTTTTTGATTTAGCAATAAATGGAGAATTGAATGAATTTATAAACTTTTACAGCGAGTTAAGATTAGGAAATAGTTTGGAGGTTTTTGACACATCCTCTTCGTACATAAATTTAAGAAGGATTTTAATTTACGGAAAACTTAGCAAAAACACTTCATTTGAAATAGGAGATATTGATCTTAAAATGACTCCTTTTACACTTTGGAACTCTCAAGAAGAGGGTACAGTCAATGAAAATAGATTAGCAAATAATTTTCGTGATATCCAACGCTATGAAAATTTTAATAATGGTAATTTTTGGAGAAGACAAGGTTTAGTAATCAAAGGAAATAAGTCTGTTTTTAAAGACGATACTATTTCCTATAAATCATTTGGTACTAGAGAACTTGCTTCAAATGAAATTTCAACACCCGATGTATTTCTATATGGTTCAGAAATAAAATATCAATCCAATATAATTTCATTAGGTTTAAATCATATAGATTTATTTTCTAATTATAAAGGAATTAACTACGATACTAACTTAAATAATCATGTTTTTTCTACCAACTTTAATTTGAATTTTAAGAAAATAAAACTCCACTCAGAATTCGGTTTTTCAAGTTTAACAAATACTATGAATAATATTGATAGTAAATGGATTAAGGGAGAATTCCTAAATGTTGGATTTAATTTTGATATTTCTGATAATTTATCTTTTTCGACATCTTTTAGATCAGTGAGTGAAGATTTTTCTTCTCCTGGAAGCCAGTCCAAAAGAATTAATTATTCTTTGGTTCCTTCTATGTTCGCTCAAACAAATAACAATACAATTAGCAGAGACATTTCCTTGTCAGATATTATCTATGGTGTCGATTTCATGAGGTCTAATTCAATTTATAATAGAACTATTGATTATGGCTTAGACAATTTCAATCCAATTTTTGGAGTTATTGAACCTTATGGTTTAGCTACTCCAAATAGGAGAGGTGTTTCTTCAGATTTAACTTTTTCAGATTCACTTAAAATTATTACGGTAAATGCTAATTTCTCTTTTTTAACTGATTTAGTTGGCGAGGGAATTAATACCAAAAGAAATTATTCAAATTATTCTATTGCTTTTGATTTTTCTTTGAATAAATTATTGGGCTTTGACAAGCAATTTGTCCTTAACGGAGGATATTCAAATTCATCTTCAAAAAGAGATCATCCAATAGATTTGAATGTTCAAAATGTAAATTTAAAATGTAATATAATTGACTTAGGATTAGAACTTGAAATATTAAAAAACTTATCAGTTTTGGGTTCTTATAAAAGATTATTTTCTAACGGATTGGATTATTTGTCCATAAGGAGTAATGATTTTACCATTGAATCCTATAATGCTTTTCAATGTGATTTAGTTCATGAAATTAGTTCTCTTGGATTAGCTTATGATTTTAATAAAAAGTCTAGTGTTTTAATAAATTATCAAATTCTTAATTTTAGTGATAAAATTTTAGACAATTCATTTAGTATCAATCAGTTTTTTGTTTTAGTCCAAATTAAATTTTAAATGGTAAAAAATTTCAATTTTATTACAGTAATTTTTATTTTTCTTCTCTTAATTTCTTGTGGAAAAGAGGATTATATAGGTCCTCCAATCGAAGCTCAATTCGGTGAACTTATAATTCAAGAGCCATTTAGCTCCGATAAGCCAGTTGGTGTAGATTTTTCTTTAAATGACACTGTAAGATTTTTTTCTGAATTTTCAATTAGTGCTAACTTTAACATAAACATTAGCGGAAGAAATTCTGGTGCTAACTTTACCATAAGTGGAACTGGAAAAAACTTGTCAAATGTTTTTTGGGCCGGTAATTCTGATAATATATTTTTTAAGCAGTATGAGTGGTGTGATGTAGTTCTTTCTTTTGATAATAGCGATACTACATTATCAGATTCTATTTTAATATTGGGAGAAAGAGATTTTTCTAATTTAGGTTACCTGCTAACAAGTTATGAAGATCCAAGTGAATATGGTTTAGTTAATTCCCAAAACACCACACAATTACAAGTTCTGAATAATTCTTCAATAGCAATTCATGGAAATAACTTTTTAGACATCAGTGGGGAAGGATCAAATACTTATTTCGGTGCAACACGTATATCTATACTTTTGGGTGGTATAAGCGAACCTAACAAATCAAATATCTTTTTTAATGGATTTTTTAAATCGGATTTAAATGGTTCTGCTGTTGTTGTTAAAATGTTTGAAGATGAAAATAACGATGGTAGCTATGATCAAGGAATTGACGAAGCATGGACTTATAAATTTACATTGAATTCAAATGGAGTTTGGAATAAGGAAAGTTTTAATTTTGACAACTTCACAGTAGATCAAACTGCAGGTAATGTTCAAATTGATGGAAATTTAAATGTTGGAAATATCATAAGATTAGATGTTGTATGTAGTCAAAATGGTAATTCATTTGGAAATTTTGGATATTTCGTAGATTATTTAATTTTAACTTATAATTCTTCTTTATGAAAAAAATAACTTTTTTTATTTTTTCTCTGCTATTTTTATCAAGTTGTAGTAGTGAAAATAAAACCTCCTTAGAGCTACCAGAAAAAAAACCACTTAACGTCGTTTATATAATGGCTGATGACCATGCATATCAAGCAATCAGTGCTTATGGTTCAAAAATTAGTGAATTGGCACCAACACCAAATATTGATAGAATTGCAGATGGTGGAGCTTTGATGGATGCTGTCTACTGTACCAATTCTATATGTGGACCAAGTAGAGCTTCCATTCTTACTGGAAATTTATCTCATGTAAATGGCTTTTATAAAAATGTTGACGGTGGTGATTTTGATGGTTCTCAGCTTACCTTTCCTAAAATATTTCAACAAAATGGATATGAAACTGCTGTTATTGGTAAGTGGCATTTAGGAACAACTCCAACAGGTTTTGATTACTCAAAAGTATTAGTCAATTGGGGAGGACAGGGAACCTATTTTCATCCTCAATTTTGTATAAACGGAAAAGATACTGTAACAGAGAAAACTAGACATTCTACCAAAGCAATTGAGGATGACTGTGTCAACTGGCTTTCTAGTAGAGATACCTCCAAACCTTTTATGTTAATGTATCAATTTAAGGCTCCGCACAGAGATTGGAGACCTGACTCTATTTATCATGAATTATTTTCAGATTTTGATTTCCCTGAACCAGAAACTTTTAATGACAATTATTTTGGAAGATTGGCAGCAAGTGAAAATATGATGGAAATTGAAAACCATCTTAATAGAAGAGATATGAAGTTAATAGCACCTTCTGGACTATCTAGAAGAGATTCTATGCGTTGGTTAGCTTATGGTGATAAAGGTCAATTTTGGTCCCCTAATGATACTTTAAATGGTGAAGCTTTGAAAAAATGGAAATATCAAAAATATATTAAAGACTATTTAAGATGTGTAAAAGGGGTGGATAGAGCTGTTGGTCGTCTTTTAGATTATTTAGAAGAGAATGGGTTAGCTGAAAATACGTTAATAGTTTATACATCTGACCAAGGATTTTATCTTGGTGAACATGGTTGGTTTGACAAAAGATGGATGTATGAAGAATCATTCAAAATGCCTTTTCTTATTAAATGTCCTGGAATTATAGACTCAAATACAGTTTCAAATGAGTTAATCATGAATATTGATTTTGGACCAACACTTTTAGATTTTGCGGGATTAGATGTTCCAAGTACAATGCAAGGAAAAAGTTTTAAATCATCTTTTAAAAATGAAAATTATATGGGAAGAGATGCTGTTTATTACCATTATTATGAATATCCTTTATGGCATAAAGTTCAACCTCATTATGGAATCAAAACTTCCAAATATAAGTTAATGCATTTCTATTATTCAATGGATGAATGGGAGTTATATGATTTAGAAAAGGATCCTAATGAAATGAATAACATTTATAAAGATGCATCCGAAGAGTTAATTACAAAATTAAAAACTCAGTTAAAGTCTTTACAGATTGAGTATAAGGACGATTTCTCTATTGAAGAGATGAAAGTAATGACTGATACGGTTATTCAAAGAGCCTATAATGAACCAAATAAATTGAAAAATAAAAAATCTTAAACCATGAAAAATTTATTTTCCATATTAATATTATTTATAAGTTTCACAGCGTTAGCCCAAGCTCCCATTACTTATAATTGGCAAAATTCTAAGCAGGGATGGATAAGTGGAGGAGGATGCAATCTTGCAGCTCTGCCAGGTTCTATGTCTATGAAAGCTTTCAATACTACTCCATTGATGAGAAGTGGTAATCTACAAGCAAATCTAGGACTAAATTCTTTAGATTATAATCAAGTTACAATTAGCCTTAAAAATCCAACAACTGGAAATGGTAACACAAGACTTTATATTTATCCACCAGGTACAAATACTGCTACATGTTATTATGTTTTCCCAGTTGACACCGCCATGACTGGTTTTTCTACTTACACTATAGATTTAAATTCAACACCAGCCTCAGGAACTTATTCAGGAACGATAGCAAGATTTGGACTAGGAGGTCCTTGGGGAGTAGCTAATGGAGATACTATATTTTGGGAAAATATGGTAGTAAGTAACACAAATTCCCAGCAAATGGGAAACTTATATGAAGATCAATTTAACGATTATACAGTTTCTAATTGGGGAAATTTAACTATTTCTACAGTTCCTAAGTATAATTTTTATGAAACAGCGTGCCAAGAACTAAAAGTTTTTAGTGACTCTTTATCTTCTGCTCCTGCATATGGGTATGTTACTTATGAATTTGATAGTATTATTGATATAACTGGTTACGAAAAAGTAACTATTGCTGAAAGGTCTAGTAGTAGTTTTCCAATAAGAATTGACTTTGAAGATTCTACTGGCAATGTAACAAACGGAAATAATGGTAAAATTACTGTTACTACCAGTTCTGTTTTAAATTCATCATCCATATTATCTTTCGTATTTCCAGACGCTGCTTTTTCTGAAAGTAATGTAGATAAAACTATTATTTCAAAACTTAGAGTGTTTTTTGATTTTGGAAATGTAGATATGTCTTCTCCATTATTTATAGACTACCTATCGATAGGGGATTCTAGTGGATTAAATAATGCTATTGGACTTTCAGAAATTGATTCTTGTAACTGTGATATTGTAGTTTTAGATACAATTTCTGCTTGCGATACTTTAGTTCTTTCAAATGGAAATATTGTTACTAGTTCTGGAAATTATTTTGATACTCTATCTCTTTTTCCAGCTTGTGACAGCATTAGAGATTTAAATATAACCATACTAAATTCATCATCTTCTTTAAATTCTATTTCAGAATGTGGGGATTATATTTGGAATGGAACAACATATACCCAATCAGGAAATTATTCTTTCAATACTGTAAATAATTTAGGTTGCGACTCTGTAGCCGTTTTAGATCTTACTATTAATGATATTCCTAGCCCTCAAATTATTTTATCTAGCCCACAGATATCTGTTAATGTAACTGGAGGTAATAGTCCCTACACATATTTGTGGAATACAGGAGAAATTACTTCGTCAATAACTCCAATTAATAATGGTACTTTTTATGTGGATGTCCTAGATGCAAATAACTGTTTAGGTTCAGACACAACTACAGTAAATTTTGTTGGTTTTGAAAATAATATTAATAACCAAATACAAATTTATCCAAATCCTTCTTTTGAAAATATTACTATATCCTCAAATTTTAAAATAAATTCTCCTACAGTCATAAATATCTTCAATCTTACAGGAAAATTAATTTTGAGTAACAATATCGAGATGAAAAATGGTTTTTCAGAAAACATCAATATTTCGTCCCTTAGCACAGGAATTTATTTAATAGAAATAAAAAACTCCTTATTTCAAAATCAAATGTTTCATTTTATAAAAAAATAATAAATGAAAAAATTATATATTTTATTTTTAGTTTTAACAAGTCTTTCAATAAATGCTCAATCCGATACAATTTGTAATCCATCCTTTGAGGATTCATTAACTAATTGGGGTACGTTTTGTAATGGTAGTTCAACTGGAACATTTTCTATTAACTCAGCTTCTGCTTACACTGGAAGTTTAGGTTTAGAAATGGATATAAATTCAATAGCGCCACCTTCAAATACTTGTGCTTTATCAAGTTGCGCAGTAGATTTGCAGCAAGGGAAATTTTACATGATTTCATTTTGGGCCAAATCAAATTCTTCTAATGATGTCTTGGTTGTTTTACAGAGAACTTCAGCTCCTTTCACCAACTATGCTCAAAAGACTTTTACTTTTACCACTAGCTGGAAAAAATACCAGCTTAATACTACAGACACTAATGCAGTAAATAACTTAAAAATTAAAATCAAGCCACAAACTAATGGTATTTATAGTTTTGATGATTTCAGTTTTTATCCAGTAACAACCCTTCCTACCAATACTGAAATCTGTAATGGCGATTTTGAAACAGGTGTTTCTGGTTGGTCTCAAGCAAATAGCGGGGCTAATATTCTCGCTTTTTCTGATAGTACAACTTATCAAAATGGTAATTTTTCAGCTAAAATTGATATCTCTAACACTGTTAATGGGCAACCTATTTTTTCAAGTTGCAAGTCAGATATTGAGAAAAATAAAAAATATAGAATTCATTTTTGGGCTAAATCATTAGTTGGTGGTCAGCTTGCTACAGCTACAAGCTCTTTAAGTTCTCCTCCTTACACAAACTATGGAGTAGAGACATTTACTTTAACCACAAATTGGACAGAATATACATTCTTAAGTGAATCCGATTCAACAATTTTTGGAAATGTCAGGTTTGCTAAATTTAAATTCCTTGAAGACGGGACTTATTATTTGGATAATATTTGGTATGAAGAAGTTCCTCCTCAGCCTTTTGTTTGTGACGGAGATTTTGAAACCGATTTAACCAATTGGACCCAAACAATAAATAATGGCGCCATAGCTTCCATGAGTATAACTCCTAGTCAAGCCCAAAACGGATTACAATCCGCTATGATATTGGTAAATACTATTGGAACAACCACTGGTTCAATTCAACTTACAAGTTGCAAAACTGATATTGTGAAGGATTCTACCTATACAGTAAGTTTCTGGATGAAGGGCTCAAGTAATGGTTTAGAATTTAATGCTATTACATCTTTCGCATCTCCACCATATACAGCATTATCTGCCAATAGCTTTACTACCTACGATCAATGGACAGAGTATTGCTATTCATTTTCTCATGATTCAACAATTTTAGATGATATTCGACTACTTAAATTACAATTTTTAAGCACTGGAACTTACCATTTAGACTATGTAAATGTTTATGGATCTGATTATATATGTTTACCCGTTGATGTAAATCAAATCTTAGTTGGTGACATTAATATTTTTCCAAACCCTAGTTCAGGAATTGTAAATATCAATGATTTAAATCGTGATTATAGTCTGTTAGCCATAAGCAGTATCAACGGAGCTATAGTTCAGACGCTACCACTTAAAAGCCTAAAAAGTATTTCTGTAGATATTAATTCACTAGAAGATGGAATTTATTTACTTCAGTTTACCAATAAAAAAGGAATTATTACTACTAAGAAATTTATTAAAAACTAGTTTAGTGATCTAACAGAATCCAATAAGTGTTGGAATTTGATGATGTTGAAATAATTTTCTTTATTCTCTGAAATGTTTTTATTTTCATTGGGATCTTTCACCAAATCATACATCATATCTGCTTTAAGATTGTTGTCCTTTTTTCTCCATTCTGTGTAAGACTTGTCGATAGATGTAACTGTTTCACCATTATGGTATTTTGAATAACCATTTAAATTTTTTGGATCGAAATTATTAATATATAAAAGACTTTTGCCTTGAAGATGCTTTGGTTTTTCAATATTACTTAACTCGCACAGAGTAGGGTATATGTCTAATAATTCAACAACAGTATTTATTCTTTTTTGTTTTTTCTGTTCAGGATATTTAATAAGAAGAGGCACTTTCAGAGAAGTTTGGTAATTACAATGTTTGGCCCATAGATTATGTTCGCCTAATTGCCATCCATGATCGCCCCAAAGAACAATAATAGAATTTTCATAAATATCTAATTTTTTTAAATGCTTAATGAGTTTTCCAATTTCTGCATCAATATAACTAACACAAGCGTAATAGCCATGTATTAATTTCTTTTGGGTTGTATCTGGGACATCAACATTAAAATCTGATGGAATATTGGTATACTTTCTGAGTTCTCCATATTTATGCATAGATTCATCTGGAGCATTTTCAGGTTGGAATCTATTGGTTGCTAGCTCTATATCTTTTTCATTATATAAGTCCCAATATTTTTTTGGAGCATTAAATGGCAAATGAGGTTTTAAGAACCCTAGGGCCATAAAAAATGGTTGTTCTTTTTTGGATAATTCATCTAATTGTTCAATAGCTTTATTAACCATTTTAGTATCTGCATAGTCGTCTATTAAATATTCACCTATCTCAAATGCTTTTGCAGCACCGTTATTCTTGTTAGTGTCAATGGCAGCTAAATTTTCTTTGGTTTGATAATCTCTCCATTTTATTGTAGCCCTCCAGGGTGGGATAGACCAACTTTCTGGAGAATCATTATTATGGTGAGAAATCTTACCTAAGCTTAATGTGAAGTATTCATTTTTTTTAAACCATTCTCCCATTGTCAAAACATTATCAGCATCCACATCCATTCTTGTATTGTAGCTCTTAAATCTATTTTTATTTGGTCGTAGACCTGTAAGAAGAGATGCTCTTGATGCACCACAAACTGGAAAATTACATACTGCATTTTCATAGGTGTAAGATACCGAAGCTAAATCGTCAATATTTGGAGATATAATTTGATTTTTTCCGTAGCAATTTAATTGTGGTCTTAAATCATCTACTGCAATAAAAATAATATTTGGTTTATTTTCATCTTGAATTTCATTTTTATTCATTAGGCTTAAAAAAACCAAACCTAATAAAGGAAAAAATAGAAATACTATTTTCTTTATTTTCATATTATTTAGATAAAATGTAATTGGCACTGAAGGGCTTAGAAACTAATTTAATCACATTATTTTTTATTATTAATTGATTAGCTTTTATTTTTTTGAAATTTTCTGGTCCACCTGCGTCATTATTGGTGAAAAAATTATTAATTCCAGTTCTTCTGGAGTTTGGGTTTTTATTATAAACTTCAAAGACTCCAGCAGATTCTTTTGCATCTATATTTTTAAGCTCAATTTCAACTATTTCTTCTTTGTCAGAGATGTTGACAACAACTAGTCCAGCTTCTCCAGTACTAAAAGTTGAAGAATGAATTCTTATGTTAGAATTTGTGGTTAAAGATTCGTAATAGCTATCTCCAAAAATTTTATTGTAATAATAAAAATGAAAGTAGGAGGGATGTGGAGACAACCATTCCACTCCATTTTCTTTAGAGGATGCAAACATTCCATGATCATGACCATCTTTATATCCATTTTCTATATCCCACACCATTGACATGCCAATTCCTTGTCTTATTATTTCTCCAATTGCGTGAGCAAAAAATATTCCTGAACAGTGAGATACATTTGTTGCACCATCATTTTTTGAAATAGAGGCATTACTTCTAGTATTAAATTCTGTAAGTGCAATTGGAAGAAACCCCTTTTCTTTATCGGTATATTTTTCAATTATTTGATTTACCACTTTTATATGGGAGTAAGTAGTATCAATTGCAGCTAACATTTCTTTTGGTTGTAGTATTGCTCCGTACTTTGCATAATAGTCATGTAATATATAAAAGTCTGCAACACCAATTATTTCAGGAATTACCAATTCATTCCATTTTTTTTGAACAGGATTTCTAGTTTTTGGTTTTTGGTAGCCAACAACACCTATTTTTATAGTAGGGTCAATTGCTTTCATTTTTTCAATAAATATTCTACAATGTTCGCCATACTTTTTAGGATCTATTATTCCTCTTTCTTTAACGTTGTATCCAGCTTGCCATTTACCCCAATTTTCGTTGCCTATTTCCCAGAATTTAATATTCAAGTTTCTTTTAATATTGGCATCATACACCCAACTTGCGGCATATTCTGCAGCTTTGTTAACTCTTTCATCTTCATCTTCAATTTCAGAATAGAGCGCATAACTGTAGTTTACACAAATAGATCCAGTTGATTTTGATTTCAATAAAAAATTGTAATAATCTTCTGGTCGTGTTCTATATGATCCTTGATTTCCTAATTTAGGTGACGTTGTTTTTTTAAAATCACTTTTATATATGATATTGGGTGTACCTTCAGGACATTGACTTATGTTTTCAGCATCCCAGAAATAATCATTGGAAGCATTTCCACCAGGGAATCTAACTACATTAAATCCAGCATCTTTAAAATTAAAAATAAATTTATCGTTTTCTAGAAATTTTCTATTGGTCCAGTGTCCTAAATTATTTCCATAAACGTATTTAGATATTTTAGTAAGAGGTTTGGAGAAATCCACTTCACAGTAGACTGTAGATAAATCATCAAAATTTATAATGCTATCACTAAGCTTTATTTTTGGGTTTTTTTTCTCTTCCCAATCTTCTAAAAACATACCTGGATTTCCATGCATGGGGGGTCTGTTTTTAACAAAATCTTTGGTAGTTACTGTTAATTCTTTAAGAATTACAGCAGAATTTTGACCTTTTAAATGGTTAGATAACAATAAGAGAAAGATCAAGTAAGGTTTTAAATATTTTATGGTATTCATTGTAGTTCAATTCAACTGTCAGACTAATGTTGAGTTAAACTTAACAATTTATTTTCTTATTGTAACAAATCAAAAAGTTTAGATTAAAATATATTATTGAATTTAAATATTTTTAATAACGTTATAAATACGTTTAGGTAAGTTCTTTTTTGTCTTTTTTTTGTTTAACTCAAACATAAAAACATTAAAATTAAAATGGTTTTTATTTATTTTTTTTTTAAATTAGTTATTGTTTAATTAACACCAAATTGTTAATAACCGCTTGTTATTATCTGTTATTTTGGTGTTTTTAAACGGCCCAAAACATAAATTATAAATTATAAAAATGAAGAAATTATACACTATTCTT
>JADHMB010000018.1 GCA_016780365.1 Flavobacteriales bacterium | reverse complement strand
TTACACCCAACTCCAAATGGTCTTTTATTTCGTTCTTCCATTAAATCTGGTGGAATTACCTTCAATTATAATTTTAACCAGTTACTTAAAAAAGGACATATTGTTGAGCCATATGTTCATTTGGGAATAGAATCCATTGAATATAATTCAGAAGTTGATACAGATCCAAATGATGCATCCAATACTTATGATAGTGATGTAAGTATTTTTTCAGACGATCAACCTACCAATAAATATGCACTTGGTGTGCCATTAGAAATTGGAGCACATGTACACATTGGAAATAAAATTAAATTTAGAGTAGGTAGTGCAATTCATTTTACTTCAACAGACTATATGGATGGGATTAACAATTCTGGAAATTTTCCATTAGGTTTTGGTAAAGACAATTTACTCTTTACTCATATCGCTATTGCTTACGACTTCAATGCAAAAAAAGAAAAACCACCACTTGACCCATTAATGGATGAAATATCCATGAATTTACTTTTACAAGATACTATAGATTCTGATGGAGATAGTATAGTGGATCATATTGATTTTTGTGCAAAAACTCCACCAAATACACCTGTAGATCAGTTTGGATGTCCTCTAGATGATGATATTGATGGAGTCATCAATTCCAAAGATAAGGAGTTACTTACTTTTGAGGGTGTTATTGTAAATGAAGATGGAGTTACCATGACTGAAGACGACTTTATGTTGGCTTACAGGAAATATAGAGATTCCACAGGGGAGTATTCAGAGTGGGATACTATTTATAATAAATCATATTCAGGACCTCTTAGATCAAAGTTGACAATTGATGAAATAATTAAATCTAACCCTGTTGAAAAACCAGTTGAAAAGCCTGAAAAAGAATTATTTATAGTTGTTGGTTCAGATGTTCAGGGTGTTTCTTCAGAAGAACTTTGGGAGAAATTAGCGGATAGAGACTTTCAAGTTAAGGAATCAGGAGATTCAATAATGTATGTTCTAGGTGGGTATGATGAAAACGAATTGTCTACCAAAATAAAGGAGTTGGAAGATAATAATGTAGAGGTTCAGGGAATTGTTGAAATTTCAGCAGATGACGAAATCATTGCCTTGGAGGAAGAAGAAGTTGAACAAATAATGAATAATCCTGTATCTACTACGAATAATTCAACTAAAAATGAAAGTTCAACTGAATTTGTTCCAGTAATCGAACCCAATGATAATTCCCCAACTTTTAGAGTTCAAATAGGGGCTTTTAACAGGAAAATTAAAAAGTCGATCTTTAAAGATATTCCCAATGTTGTTGGTATAAAAGGAGATGATGGTCTTTACAGATTTTTCTCAGGATCTTACATAGATAAGTCTAAAGCAGCATCTCATAAAGTAGATTTAACTCTTACAGGCTATAACGATGCTTTTATTGTTGCATTTCAAAATGGTAAAAGAATTACTTTAAAAGAAGCAGGCTTTGAAGTTAAGAAAGACTTTTCTGAAAATTTAGAAGTGTCTTCCACTCCATCTGAAAATCCAATAGACTCTGAAATGGTCCGTTTTAAGATTCAAGTAGGAGCCTTTAAAGAAAAAGTGCCAGCAGATATACTAGCTAATTTTAAAAAATTAGGGAATGTAAAGGCTATAACCAATGCAGGTCAAGGATATACTAAATATTATATGGGTGACTTCATGGATTATTCCAATGTATTAAAATTTAGAAAAAAATTAGTTGCAAATGGATTAATAGACTGTTTTGTGGTTGGAGAATTCAAAAACAATATTATCACATCTAAAGAAGCTCGCGACTTACTAGGTCAGTAATTATATTCTTAGTTCCTACCAATATATTCTATTGTTTTTTTATAAGGCTATTTCCTTAAATATTTTGTTCCTTTACAATCTAATTCAATAGATAATGCAATACGCAAAAAATATTCTTGAAACAATTGGAAATACTCCTCTAGTTAGACTTAACAATATTACTAAAGGAATAGAGGCTACTGTATTGGCCAAGGTTGAATTTTTTAATCCTGGAAGTTCTGTAAAAGACAGAATGGCACTAAAGATGGTGGAAGATGCAGAACAAGACGGTAGATTAAAACCTGGAGGAACCATTGTAGAAGGTACTTCTGGAAATACTGGCATGGGTCTAGCTTTAGCAGCTATTGTTAAAGGATACCAACTAATTTGTGTTTCTACCGATAAACAGTCAAAAGAGAAATTTGATATTCTACGTGCTGTAGGTGCAGAAGTAATAGTTTGTCCAACCAATGTTGCTCCTGAAGATCCGAGGTCATATTATTCAACTTCTAAAAGAATTGCCGAGGAAACTCCCAATTCATGGTATGTGAATCAATACGACAATCCTTCAAATTCTATTGCTCATTACCAGCAGACTGGTCCTGAAATTTGGGATCAAACCAACGGAAAAATCACCCACTTTGTAGTTGGTGTTGGAACCGGCGGGACAATTTCTGGTGTAGGAAAGTATTTAAAAGAAAAAAATCCAGCAATTAAAATTTGGGGAATTGACACCTATGGTTCAGTTTTTAAAAAATACCACGAAACTGGAGTTTTTGATGAAAATGAAATTTATCCTTACATAACTGAGGGAATTGGTGAAGATATTCTACCTGAAAATGTAAATTTTGATGTAATTGACAACTTTGAAAAAGTTACGGATAAAAACGCTGCTATTTACACAAGAAAACTAGCTCGCGAAGAAGGTATTTTTGCAGGAAATTCTTGTGGTGCGGCAGTAAGAGGGGTAATTCAACTAGAAAAGCATTTTAAGAAAAGCGATGTAGTTGTAGTTTTACTTCATGATTCTGGAAGTAGATATGTTGGTAAAATGTACAACGATGAATGGATGAAAGAAAATAATTTCTTATAATTAAGTCCTTAATTAAAGGATTTTAGTTTTTGGTCTTCTTCCAAGTCTTGTATTTGTTAGGATAATTTTCAATTTTTTTTGTCGGTTCAGTTAGTGGTTCAGTCTCTTTAAGGGAGTTATGGTAATCCATTGGTAAACTTTGATATATTTTTGTTCCTTCAGTTTTCCAGGCAATCATTTCCTCACTAACGTCCTTAATTATTTTACCTGGGTTACCAACGATTACTTTTCTGTCAGCAACTACCATCTCACTATTAACCAACGTTAATGCACCTACAATACATTCGTTTCCAATTATTGCATCGTCTAAAATAACTGCATTCATTCCAATTAATGAATTACATCCAATAGTTGCCCCATGTACTATACAACCATGACCTAAATGTGCTCCTTCGTTAATAATAACTGTTTCTCCCGGAAACATATGAATGGTGCAATTTTCCTGAACATTTGCCCCATCTTTTATAATTATTTTTCCAAAGTCTCCTCTGATTGCAGCTCCGGGGCCAACATAAACATTTTTTCCAATGACCACATTTCCTGTAACATTTGCCTGAGAATGAATAAATGAACTTGGGTCAATTACAGGCTTAATTCCGTTAAATTCATAAATCATCTTTACGGTTTTTCAATTATAGTTGCATAACCTTGTCCAACACCAATACACATGGTTACCAAAGCATATTTTTTGTTCTGGTTCTGTAGTTCAATAGCTGCAGTTTGTAATAATCGAGCTCCTGTCATTCCTAACGGATGACCAATAGCTATGGCGCCTCCATTTGGATTAATTCTCGGGTCATTATCCTCTAAGTTCATAGCTCTTGTACAAGCTAAGCTTTGTGCAGAAAATGCCTCATTAATTTCAATTATATCCATTTGATCAAGTGATAAACCAGTTCTTTTTAAAACTTTTTTACTTGCTTCAACTGGTCCTATTCCCATAATTCTCGGTTCAACTCCTGCAACTGCAGCACCTACTATCCTTGCCATTGGCGTAAAATGGTTCTTATTTGCAGCACTTTCGCTTCCAATTAATAAAGCTGCAGCACCATCATTTAACCCCGAAGAATTTCCTGCAGTAACAGTTCCATTCTCTTTTCTAAAAGCAGGTCTAAGAGTTTTTAATTTTTCAAGTGAAGTATGGGGTTTTATAAATTCATCAGAACTAAAAATTAAATCATCTTTTTTTCTTAAAGGAATTTTAACAGTACAAATTTCTTCTGATAGTCTGCCATTTTCTTTAGCTTTAGTGGCTTTCATTTGAGAATTGTAGGCAAACAAGTCTTGGTCTTCTCTAGATATTTTATAAAGGTCTACTAAATTTTCTGCAGTTTGGCCCATTCCATCGGTTCCATATAACTTTGCCATTTTAGGATTGATAAATCTCCAACCAAAACTAGAGTCGTGCATTTCCATATCTCTTCCAAAAGCTTTGGATGCTTTTGAAATAACCAACGGACCTCTTGTCATATGTTCTACTCCACCTGTAATAAATAAATCTCCTTCATTCAAACTTATGGACCTATATGCATGTATTGTTGCAGCCATTCCTGACGAGCAAAGTCTATTAATTGTTTCTCCTCCTATTTTATAGGGCAAACCTGCTAAGAGTAAAGCCATTCGAGCAATATTCCTATTGTCTTCTCCAGCTTGATTAGCACATCCTAAAATAACATCTTCTACGTGTTCCCAGTCTACTTTTGGATTTCTTTCCATTAATGCCTTTAAAGGAACTGTAGCTAAATCATCTGCTCTAAGATTACTTAATGAACCACCAAAAGAACCAATAGGTGTTCTAATTGCATCTAAAATATATGCTGATTTCATAGTTGTTTTTATATAAAGTTAGTTCAAAATAAGCTTGTAGTATATATTAAAGCCAATCCTTATTTGTAAAATGTGCAATTCCTTTAAAAATAGCAATTTCTTCTTTCTTTTGATTAAATATATTAACTATAAACAGACTACTATCTTTTTGATTTTGTTTACATTCTGCAAATATTGTATCATTTAGTTCTACTTTTTTTAAGTACCGAATTTCTGCACTTTTTGTTAAAGAAATTTTACCCAATGAATTTGCCGTAAATGCAAAACAACTATCTGCTAGGCTGTAGCAAATTCCCCCGTGAGCCAGATTAAATCCATTGGTCATTTCTTTAGAAATAGTTGAACTTAACTTACAATATCCTTTTTTAATAGAAATGATTTCTATACCCAGCCATTTGCTAAATAGATCATTACTCATCATTTTATGAACTATTTTTTCTGGAGACATCTATAAATTATAGAGATTGTTTTAACCCAGCTTCAATTAGCCCAAGAAATATCGGATGTGGATTTTCTACTGTACTTTTGTATTCAGGATGGTATTGAACTCCAATAAACCATGGATGATCTTTGATTTCAATAGTTTCCATAAGTTGATTTTTTGAGTTTTTTCCAGAGAAAATTAACCCTTTGGATTCAAATTCTTTTACGTACTTATTATTAAACTCAAACCTGTGTCTATGTCTTTCTAAAATAGTTTCTTTTTTGTAAATTTTGTGCAGTAATGTCTCTTTTTCAATATCACATTTGTAGGCACCAAGTCGCATTGTTCCTCCCATTTTTTTGAGTTTTTTCTGCTCTTCCATCCTACTAATAACTGGAAATTTTGTTTCGGAATCAATTTCTATAGAATTGGCATTTTCCATTTTCAAAACATTTCTTGCAAATTCAACAACTGCACACTGCATCCCTAGACAAATTCCTAAAAAAGGTATTTTTTTTGTTCTAGCATAATGAACGGCTTTTATTTTACCTTCTATTCCTCTAGAACCAAATCCTGGAGCTACTATTATACCATGAATATTTTTCAAAACGGATTCACAATCTTGGGTCTCCAATTTTGAAGAATGTATCCAATGTAAGTTCACCTTAGTTTTATTCCTTGCACCTGCATGTATTAACGATTCGGCTATAGAAATATAAGAGTCTTTAAGTTCTACATATTTTCCAATTAATGCTATTTCTATACTTTGTTCTGGGTTATATAAATCATTTAAAAATTTCTTCCACTTTGTTAAACTTGGTTTATTTTCTATTTTAATTTTTAGTTTTTCACAAACAACAGTATCTAGTTTTTCTTTAAGCATTAGTAAAGGAACTTCATAAATTGTTTTTGCATCTATGGACTCAATTACACACTCTTTCTCAACATTGCAAAAAAGTGCAATCTTATTTCTAATGGAATCATCTAAATGGTACTCACTTCGACATACTAGTATGTCGGGCTGAATTCCGTATTCTAAAAGGGTTTTTACAGAATGTTGAGTAGGTTTTGTTTTAAGTTCTCCAGAATTAGATAAATAGGGTATTAGTGTTAAATGGATAAATAAAACATCCTGACCTAAATCCCATTTTAATTGCCTTATTGACTCTATAAATGGAAGTGATTCTATATCGCCAACTGTTCCGCCAATTTCCGTAATAACAACATCGTAACTTTTCCCTTTCCCTAATTTTAGAATATGTTCTTTTATTTCATTGGTAATATGAGGAATTACTTGAACAGTTTTTCCCAAATAGTCTCCATTTCTTTCCCGGTTGATTACAGACTGGTATATTTTTCCTGTAGTGACATTGTTATTTTGTGAAGTTTGAATATTTAAAAACCTCTCATAATGACCTAAGTCTAAGTCAGTTTCAGCACCGTCTTCTGTCACATAGCATTCCCCGTGTTCATAAGGATTTAGGGTTCCAGGATCTACATTTATATATGGGTCAAGCTTTTGAATGGTAACATTTAGTCCTCTAGATTGTAAAATTTTAGCCAAAGAGGCTGAAACAATTCCTTTTCCTAATGAGGAAGTAACTCCTCCTGTTACAAAAATATATTTAGTTGATGATGATGGCATTCCGTATGTAGATTTTGATACGGGAATTAAAGTTAATATTTAATTCCGATATCTTAAAAAAAAACAGAACTTAAAATTTCCAACTTGCACCTAAAGAAGGAAGAAGTGGAAGCTGGTAGACTTTTTCAGTGGTTATTCTATCCACGTAAAAAATATTTTTTCTTGAATATACATTTGTCATACTAAATGTTATATCCACAGTAGAGTTTTTGCTCAATTCTATATGTTTTTTAACTGCTATATCTAGTCTGTGATAAGAAGATAGTCTCCCTTGATTTAAATCTGCATAAATAATTCCCAATTGATCGTCATTAACAGTAGAAATATTTGTATTTATTCCTTGTGAATAATCTATTGAATGATAGTAGCCTTGCGTTTGAGTGAACGGAAGACCACTTCCAAAATTCCATCTTACATTAATTTCCCATCCCTCACCAAAATTCTGTGTGCCTACAAGGTTGATATTGTGTCTTCGGTCAAAGAGTGGCGAGTAAGTTCTAATACCATCCCACCTTAAAACTTTTCCGAGCGAATAAACAGCCCATAGATAGGTTTTATCATTGCTGTACTTAAGAACAAAATCTGTACCATAAGCGTCTCCAGTTTCAATTACAAAATCTTTTCTAAGTACATCTGGTGCATCATCATTTTCTTCATATAACTTATTTCTATTAACGTTGCTTAGTTGGTTAAACCACTTATAATAACCCTCAACATTTAAGGTGAGATGCTTTGCTAAGTCCCATTCAAATCCAAAAATTGCATGCGTAGCTTTCTGAAGAGAATGCTTTCTTGCTACTGTTTTTCCATTGTCTAGTGTTATGGAGTCTTGCAAATTATCAGGGCCAGATAAAAATCCATAAAACAAGTTAACAACGTCTCTATCAGAATTTGCAGAAATTAAATTTTGAGAATAAAGTCCTGATGCAGCTTTAATCCTGAATTTTTCTGAGATATTGTATTTTAAACCTATTCTAGGTTCTGGAGAGAAATTTCTTAAGGAAGCATAGTATTGAGCCCTAAAACTTGGATTAATAACCAAAAGTCCTTTAATTATTTTTGCATCAACATAACCAGCAAGCTCTGTGGTATTATTATTTTGCTCAATTTTTCTGCCAACGCTATTAAAGAAATTAAAATCTGTAGTAAATCCATTTACTTCAATTCCATATTTAATTTCGTTTTCTCCAAGAAAATATTTGAAATCAAATCCTAAATTGAATCCATTAATTCTACTTTCTCTAGGTTCTAGTGTTTCTCCTTCATTGATTGGGTCAAGTTCTGCAAGTGAGATTTTATAATCACTAATATTAAATTTCCCCATTATTAGAACAGGTGAACTAGCTGAAACAACTACAAAATTAGAACCAATTCCCCAAGAGTTCCAGTTTAAGTCAGAAACTGCTTTGTATTTTACTCTATCGTTGTAACTAAACCCAAAAAAATTGACTTTACTTCCAGTGGTTCCATTAATAGAAACTTTTCCATATAAATCAGTAAAATTAAATGGCAAGCCATTTGAATCTATATAGCTATAAAGTTTTTTTGATGTTTGTTCTAAATAGGATGTTTTACCTGAAAAGATATAGGATGCAGTTGAATTGTTATTTTCTTCATTTAGTTTTTTAATTGGGCCTTCAATTTTTAATTTAGAACCAAATGGATTTACCGAAATTTTTCCTTTGTGTCTTTTTTTATTACCATCTATGGTAGTTATATCCATTATTGAAGAAATTCTACCTCCATATTTTGCTGAAAATCCTCCAGTATAAATATCTGCACTTCTCATAATGTCTATATCAAAAACTGAAAAGAAACCAATAGAATGGAAGGGATTATATATTGTCATACCATCCAAAAGCACTTTATTCTGAATGGGAGAACCACCTCTAATATACATTTGACCTCCTTGATCGCCTGTGGTAACAACACCAGGAGTTGTTTGCAGATATTGAGCAAAGTCTGGTTCACCCCCGATGGCTACAACTCTTGCCATGTCTTTTGGAGTTGCAGTAATAACAGACATTTTGACTTCTGTTTTTCTCTCTTCTGCTTCTGCACTGTACTCAAACTCGTCTAAAACTTCATCGTTAACTTCCATGAAGAAGTTTTGAGTAGTGATTTTTCCTTTCTTTAATTCAATAGTGTACTCAATAGTTTTAAACTCTATATTGGTAATCTCAAGAGTAATCTTTCCCGCAGGAAGTTTATTAATTTGGTAATAGCCATTTAAATCTGTAGAAGAACCTGTCCCAGTTCCTTTTATTTTAACGTTAGTTCCAAAAGAGGGTTCTCCAGTTTCTTTTTCATAGACAGTTCCTCTTACAGTAGCGAACTGAGATTGAGCAGTTAAGAACCCAAAAATTAGCAATAGGGGTAATACACTTTTTATGATGATTCTCATAATTGCCTCGAAGATAAAATTATTTTTCTTTTCTAAAACAGTTTCTATCAAAGACTATACAACTTAATTGTTATTTTCTAAAACTGATTTGTTCGGAAGTTCTTCAAAACCCATATTGTATAATGTAAAACCAAAAATATCAGAATATTGTTCAATTGTTTTGCTTATTGGAGTACCTGCTCCATGGCCAGCATCTGTTTCAATACGAATTAGTGTAGGGTTGTTACCAGATTGCTTTGCCTGAAGTTCGGCAGCAAACTTAAAGCTATGTGCAGGAACTACTCTATCATCGTGATCGCCTGTTGTTACTAAAGTAGCTGGATATTCAACCCCCTGTTTCACATTATGAACTGGAGAATATCCGATTAAGTATTCAAACATTTCTTTACTATCTTCAGAGGTCCCATAATCGTAAGCCCATCCTGCTCCAGCCGTGAAAGTATGGTAACGAAGCATATCTAAAACTCCAACAGCTGGTAGTGCAACTTTCATTAAATCAGGACGCTGGGTCATTGTGGCTCCTACTAAAAGCCCACCATTTGAACCCCCTCTTATAGCTAAATATTTACTAGATGTATATTTGTTTTGAATTAAGAACTCAGCAGCAGCAATAAAATCATCAAAAACATTTTGCTTTTTCATTTTAGTTCCAGCTTTATGCCATTTTTTTCCATATTCTCCACCGCCTCTTAGATTGGCTACAGCATAAACTCCACCTTGCTCCATCCAAACAGCGTTAGCTATACTAAATGATGGAGTCAGGCTAATATTAAAACCTCCATAACCATAAAGAATGGTAGGGTTTTCACCATTTAATTTTAATCCTTTTTTATGGGTAATAATCATTGGAATAATAGTACTGTCTTTCGAAGCATAAAATACTTGATTACTTTCATAGTTGTCAGGGTTGAAATCAACATCTGGCTTTTTATAAATTTTAGATTCTCCTTCTCTAGGATTGTATGAATAAATGGTTCTAGGGGTTTTATAGTTTGAAAAAGAATAATAGAGAATAGTATCCATTTTTTTTCCGCTAAATCCACCAACACTTCCAAGACCTGGAAGTTCTACATCGAAAATCATTTCCCCGTTATAGTCGTATTGCTTTACTTTAGAAACAGCATCTACCATATATTCTGCAAAAAAATACCCACCACCATTTGAAGGACTTAATACATGTTCTGTTTCGGCAATAAAATCTACCCAATTTTCTGGTCTTGGATTGGAAGCATCCACAGTTATTATTTTTTTATTAGGTGCATTTAAGTTGGTTGCCAAATACAATTTACTTCCTTCATTTTCCATCACATATGTATCGCTATTGGTGTGGTCTAAAATGGTAATAAAATCGCTGTTAGGCTTTGATAAGTCTTTCATAAATAATTTATTTCCGGAGGTTGAAACACTTGCGGAAACAAATAAGTAATTTCCATCTTCAGTAACATTTCCACCGACATATCTATGTTTTTCTTCGTCTGTTCCTCCAAATATAAGTTGGTCCTCAGCTTGTGATGTTCCTAGTTTATGGTAATAAAGTTTGTGCTGATCGGTTTTTGCAGATAATTCACTTCCCTTAGGTTTATCGTAACTAGAATAAAAGAATCCTTCATTTTTTTTCCAAGAAAGACCGGAGAATTTCACATCTACTATAGTGTCTTCCATAATTTCTTTGGAATAGACATCCATTACGATTACTTTTCTCCAATCACTACCACCTTCAGAAATAGAATAGGCAACAATACTACCAGAGTCAGAAAAGCTTAAAGCTCCTAAAGAGATTGTTCCGTCTTTTGAAAATTGATTAGGATCTAAAAAAACTTCAGGGGACTCATTTTCTTTTTGCCTAAATATTACATATTGATTTTGCAAACCATTGTTCTTATAAAAATAAGTGAATTCGCCCTTTTTAAAAGGAGCACTTATCTTTTCATAATTCCACAGGTATTCTAGTCTTTTTTTTAGGTCTGTCCTAAATGAAATATTTTTTAAATAGGCAAATGTTGTTTCGTTTTCTGCCTTTACCCAAGATTCCGTTTCTTTAGATCTATCATCTTCTAACCATCTATATGAATCTTTCACTACAGTGTCAAAATAATTATCTACAACTTCTTTTTTTTCTGTAATTGGATAATTCATTGTTGTTTTTACTTTTTTTTGGGTGTTACTACAGGATAATAAAATAGAGAACATGCATAAGATAAAAAGTGGTTTTTTTAGTTTCATTTTTTTAAAAATATATAGTTATTAGTTACGCAATAATTTATAACATTAAAAATAATTTCAATTAATTAAGCTAATGAGTTTGCATAGTCTTTAATTCCTCTAAATTAAAATTTTTTTATTGCTAAATGTTATATATTGTCAAACTCAAATTGAATTTTGTTGAAAAATCATCATTACGATATAATTTTTGTTGGCTGGGGTGCAAGTACTTGCATTTTGCTAATTGAAATGGCAAAACATTCGTTACTAAATAATAAAAAGCTTTTAATTATTGAACCAAGTGAAAAACTTGAAAATGACAAGACGTTTTGTTTTTGGGCCAATAGAGAAGACGATATATATAAAAACTTTTCAACTATTATATCGAAAAGTTGGACAAGTATTCAAATCAATGACAATGAAAGTAATCCAATAGATCCTACTGAATATTTTCATGTAGATAGTATTGACTTGTACAATTGGACAAGAAAAATAATGCTCAAATACAATATAGAACACAGTAGAGAAAAAGTATTTAAAATTGAAGAAAAAGAACACTTAAATATAAATACTTTAGAAAAAAAATATACATCAGACTGGATTTTTGATAGTAGACCGCCAGATTTTAATAATATTCCCAATGGAGATTTCAATATTTCACAGTCATTTTTTGGATTAAAAGTTGAATTAAAAGAAAAGGAACTAGACCAAAGTGTTTACCATATGATGGATTTTAGAATTCCTCAAGAGAAATCTACACAATTTGTCTATATCCTTCCATATACTTCAAATTCAGCATTGATAGAGCTTACAAGATTTGGTAAAAAAATAATTGACAAATTGGAAGCAGAGAAGGAGTTAGATAAATTTATTACTAAAAACTTTGGATCATATAAAGTCATTTCTAAAGAAGAAGGAGTAATCCCAATGAGTTCTAATTTGCCAGAGCAATCCTCCGGAAAAAAATGGGTAAATATTGGAACAAGAGCAGGTAATGTTAAGCCAAGTACGGGCTATGCATTTAAAAATATGTATCGCCATGCCAAATTGATTTGTGACCAAGGTGTCTTGAAAGCCAAAAAGTTAAAGCCTAATAAAAGATTCCTTTTTTATGATCAGTTACTATTAATAATTCTTACTATTTGGCCAACGAAAGGAAAGCCGATTTTTGAAAGATTATTTAATGTTAAATCATCTTATTTTGTTCTACAATTCTTAGACGAAAAAACTTCTCTAAAAGAAGAATTATCTATGTTTTATAAGTTACAAATTGGAATATTTATAAAATCTATATTTTATTGGTTTTATTGGAAATTTAAAAAACTTCTCTTTCCAATTTTAATGATTGCCTATATATTGTTAGATGATAGTATTGCATCCAACGAACTGCTAAATTTGTCCTCCAATAACTTAGCAGTTTTAACTTTTGGTTTGTTAATAATAGGAATTCCACACGGTGCTTTAGATCATTTAACGGAAATATTAAGCAAAAAAAACACTATTAATTTCAAGTTTATCTTTTATTATTTATTGATGATGGTTCCTATTTTATTAATATGGTTTTGGGTCCCTACATTAGGCTTGGTGTTTTTTTTAATTTACTCTGCTTGGCATTTTGGACAAACGGAAATTAACAATTGGAAGATAGACTCTAATGCAATAGCTATATTTTGGGGAATAGTTCTTTTTAGTTCTTTATTTTTAATTCATTTTGAAGAGTTTTCTAAAATATTACTAATTATGAATATTAAAATTCCAATGGTCAACTTTAATTATGTTTTAATTGGTAATCTTCTTTTAATCTTTCCTTTTTTAACAGCAATTTATTTTCAAAAATTAGAATGGTTGATAATAGTTGCTTTCTTTTTATTATCTAATAAGGAAAGTTTGCTTTTAACCTTTGGTCTTTATTTTATATTTCAACATAGTAGAATTGGTTGGATGCATTTAAAAAATAAACTAAAACATACCCACTTAAAGATGTTTAAGAATGCTTTACCTTTTAATATAGGGGCAATATTTCTCTACCTTATTGCAATTTATTATTTGAATTTAGCCCCAGAAAAGAGCATAGCTTATTTTTTTGTTTTTCTCTCTGCAATCAGTTTTCCCCATGTTATATGCATGCATTTTTTCTACAAAAAAAACTCTATTAAATAAATCTTTTATCTAAAGAAAATTTCTCAGGATATTTTGGTTTTTTATTATTGTAAAACTCCATGATTTTTTTCATGTCAGCCTCCTTATCATCAGTTGGAAATATTGGCCCTCCGATTCCAGCAATCTTGGTTTTGTAGTCCAAGTAACCAAAACATATTGGAAGGTCATTGTCTTTAGCGAGGTGATAAAATCCACTTTTCCAATTTTCTCTTAAAGATCTTGTTCCTTCTGGTGTTATAGCCATTGCAAATTCTTTATTTTTTTTAAAAAAATCAGCCATTATTTTGACATTGCCATTTTTCTCTTTTTTCTTAGTGTTTATAGGTATTCCTCCCAAAGGACCAATAATAAGATTAAATGGAAATCTAAACCATTGTTTCTTAATAGTGAATTTGAATGGAACTTTAAGGGTTTTTAGAAGTAAAATAGCATAAAATAAATCCCAATTACTTGTGTGAGGTGCCCCAACTAATACACATCTTTTATATTCTTCAGGGGTTTTTGTATCAACTTTCCATCCTGAAATTATAAGTAGTAGTTTGTACATAAATTCATTTTAATTATTCAAGGACTTGCTATTTCCATTAATGTCGCACATAATATTGCTCCATATGTTCCTAAAGCGTATCCTAAAACAGCTAATAATACACCTACCGGTGCCAAGCTAGGATGAAATGCAGACGCAACAATAGGAGCAGAAGCCGCTCCACCAACATTTGCTTTACTTCCAACGGCTAAGAAAAAGAATGGCGCTCTTATAATTTTTGCTACTAGAACCAAAAGACCTACGTGAAAAATCATCCATATTAGACCAACAACAATTAAAAGAGGTTGCTCTAAAGCTTTTGTAATATCCATTTTCATACCAATAATAGCTACAAGTAAATAAATAAATACACTTCCAATTTTTGAGGCTCCAGCGCCTTCCAAAGATCTTAATCTTGTAAAGGACAATCCAAGTCCAAGAGTAGTGGAGACTACTACTACCCAGAAAAAATGACTTGTAAAAACAGTGTCATTAAAAATTGAAAAATAATTATTGCATTTAGACAAAATAGAAGCTAAAAGGTGAGCTATTCCAACTCCTCCTAAGGCAATAGAACTTATTTTCATTAAATCATGAAAAGTTGTATTTCTTTCAACAGTTGAGGAATAATTTTCCATTTTATTTTTCAAATCATTTATGGTGCTTGAGTCTGCTTTTAACCATTTATCAATTTTATCACTTTTCCCTGCTCCATATAAAATAAAAGCCATCCAGATATTGGCAACTACTATATCAACAGTGATCATTGCGCCATATTTTTCTGGATTAAATTGGTAAAGTTCTAACATAGCTGTTTGATTTGCTCCTCCACCAATCCAACTACCTGCTAGTGTAGCCATTCCTCTCCAAATAGCATCAAATTCTAATCCTCCAACTGTTTCTGGAGAAAATAAAGAAGTAATCAAAATGGCAATTGGTCCACCTATAATTATTCCAATTGTAGCAGTAAAGAACATAATTAAAGCCTTTGGACCAAGCTTAATTACTCCTTTTAAATCAGTACTAAGTGTCATTAAAATTAATGACGCTGGAAGAAAGTAATTTTTAGCAACTGGCCATAATCCAGAAACTTTTGGGGAGATAATACCCGCTGTGCTAAATAGGGATGGTATTAAATAACATAGAAGAAGAGCTGGTATTATTTTGTAAAAAGTTTTAAGGGATTTAAGTTGAGAAGTATAAAAGATAAGACCCAAACAAGAAACCAATAAACCCAATACAACAGCATCATCTGTAATTAAAACATCTTTTTCCATGGTAAAATCCTTTATTGAAAGATAGAATTAATTTTTATGATAGACTTCAGATAACTTTTTTAATTCATCTCTCCAATCTGAAATTTTAACTTTATTCTTCTCGATTTTTGATTGGAAATCCTCTAACATTTTTCCTTTTGCGTTTGAAAAGAATCCTAAATTATTTTCCAGTTGTGTTGTTTCCTTCAAAGTAGTATTAATAAGTTTATTAATTCTGTTCTTCTCGTTTATGAAAGTTGTTTCTGGATTAGAAGAGTTACTTAGTAAAGAGGATTTTATAGCTCTTGTAATTTTATGTTTCTCCTCTTTAGTGAAATTATTATTGTTAATAATCTGATTAATTAAATTTTCAAATCCCTTTATAATTTCCTCTGATTTTTTTCTTGGTACTTCACCAGTTTTTTGAAATTCATCAATAAAATTCATTAGATCTAAAAAGCTAGATTTTCCAGATTTTTTAAATTCTATAATTAGTGAGTTTTTAGTTTTTAAGTTTTCTTTTTCAGCAGAAATAATAGAATTTCTATTTTGTTTTTTTGTCTCAAAAAATAAGTCACATTGAGCTCTGAATTTTTTCCAAAGTTTTTGTTCTGCAAATCTTCCTGCATTTCCTATTTCTCTCCATTTTTCTTGCAGTTTCTTGATTAATAAAGGATTACTATCATTTTTAATATTTTCTACATATTTTTTGGCTGTTTCAATTAACTCAAGTTTAAAATCGTAGTTTTCTTTATTGTTGTCTTTTTCAATCTTTAAAAATTTATTTCTTTTGTCAAAAAACACATCAAAGTAAGACCTAAACTCTTTCCATATTTTATCATTTTCTTTTTTTGGTACAGGACCTATTTTTTTCCATTCTTCTTGACATTTTTTTAATTGATTTGCCAATAAGTCCCATTCTTTAGAATTGTTGGTTTGTTGGCTAGAGAGTTCTTTGACTTTTTCGATTAGTTTCTTTTTATTTTCAAGATTGTCTTTAAGATTAGTCTTTAAATTACTGTAAAATTCATTTATTCTCTTTTGAATTATATGAACCTCTGACCAATATTTTTTCTTTAAATCCTCCCAATGCTCCTTGAAAGTAGGTCCAACTTCTTCCCATTTGTTCTGTAATATCTTTAGCTCTATCTGTAGTTTATTATAGTCTTTAAGTTCACTTAAGTTTTTCAGCTCGTGAATTATTTGATTTTTAAGTGAAAAATTCCTTTTTAAATCATTTTCTTTAAGTTCTTTATAAATATTGAAGTTATAGTTAAAGGATTCATTTAGTTTACTAAATTTTTGTTGAAGTTTGTGATCTTCATTTGGTGATATACTGCCAATTTTGTTCCAGTTGGTTCTAATCTCTTTAATGCCCCTAGCTAAATGTCCTAATTCTTCCTTACTATTTATAAGTATTTGAAAATTTTCAAGAATTTCTTTTTTTAATTTAATATTACTTTTTTCCTCCTCCTTTTTTTTGTTTTTTTTATCTCCTTGTTCTTTTTTAAATGCCTGAATAGCTTTCAATATTAAAATATTTTCTTGCTCATTTTCTGGATTTAAGTTTTTTTCATCTTCTTCTGCTTTTTCTTGGAAATTTTCAATTTCTTTTTGGAACACGACTTCAAATACTTTTATTTGGTGTTCTGCCTCTTTAATGGCCAATTCATTATCAGCTCCAATAAAGCTTTCAATACTTTTAAGTATGTTTTCTTTATTTATTTGCATTGTTACAATTTAAGGGTGGGAGGGTTTTTGGATAGTGAAGATTATAATTTCAAATTTAAAAGTTTTCTTTTTATTAACAGTAAATTTTTAATTTGATTTTAATTTTTTTTTTAACTACATTTTACACACTTAAGTGTCTCTGGAATAAGAAGTAATCTGTTGATATTAATTTCTCTTTTGCATTGAATACAAATGCCAAAATCTATATTCCCTAGTCTTTTTAATCCAGTTTTTAAATTCTTTAATTTTTGTAAAGAGTTTCTTAACATTCTATCATTTATGCTTTTATTATTTATAGCATCCATTCTACTAATTCTTCCAATTGCATTTTCTGGTTCAATAGGTTTTGCTATTTGTCTTAGTTCGTCAATTTCTAAGGCAAGATCTTTTAATTTTTCTTCTATAATATTTTTAATTTTATTTTTATCCAATTCGATAGTCTGATATTTTACCTGTATTTATCTTTTTTACTTCCCTTATATAGAGGAATGTGCACCAATTTTGTTTCAATTGGCCCATTAAATAATTTTATTCTCCTAATCGGTCTTAGACCAATATGTTTTAAGCTTTCTAAATCTCCACTTAATATCCATGCGTCAGAACCGCTCCAAGTGTGTTTCAATCTAGAGCCAATTTCTTCATAAAATAAGTGATTTTTTTCCTGTGCTATTCTTACGTTGTATGGAGGATTTAGAATTAACATTGGATTTTCAAGTGGGGGCTCTAAATCAAAAAAATCTTTGAAGGTAATTTTGCAGTTGTTGTTTGGTAAAACATTATTAATATTTGTCCTTGATGCAATAATCATTTCATTAAAATTATCAAACCCCATTATTGTTGGTTGGTTGTTATTAATCTCCTGCAACGATTTAGCCTTTAATTTTTCCCACAAACCATGGTCATAATCTTTATGGTTCATGAAGCCAAAAGATTTTCTTTTAATAGTTGGTGGAATATTTCTAGCTAGCATTAATGCTTCACATAAAAATGTTCCTGATCCGCACATTGGGTCTATTAAAGGTCTCTTTAAATCCCACCCACTGAAATTTAATATTCCCGCTGCCAAAACCTCATTAAGTGGAGCTATTCCAGTCATGGTTCTGTATCCTCTTTTGAATAAGGAGTCGCCAGAAGTGTTCCAAAGTAAGTTTACTTGGTCGTGGGAAATTCTTACTAAAAACTTATGGTCAGGATTTTCTCTATCTACACTTGGTCGTTTACCAATTTTCTTATTAAACTGATCTACTATTGCATCTTTTATTTTTAAAGAAGCATATTTAGAATGGTTAAAAAATGGGGAATTAACTACACTAGTTATCGAAAATGTTTCGTGAATAGAAAATTCATTGTTCCAAACAAATTCATAGGCTCCATTGTAAAGTTCATCTTCATTACTTGCTTTATAATGGTGTAATTCTACCAACACATCTAGAGCTAGTCTACACCACAAGTTTAGAGTGTATATTGTTTCTAGGTTCCCTTCTAAGTAAACGGCTCTTTTGCCAATTTCAGGGTTGAGATTAGTGATTTGAAATATTTCTTTTGCAAGAATTTCTTCAAATCCAGCAAAAGTTCTTACAATAATTTTCATGGATTTTATTTATTTTCTTTTTCATCCATTTCCTCAAAATCGACATAAAGATCATCGTCTATATCAACTTTTTCACTTTCTTTCGATTCAGAAAACGGATTGCCATTTACATTTTTAAAAACTTCTTCTAATGGATTCTTTTTCATTTCTTTTGGTTTTTGCCCACTTAGTTTCATCATAAGGTCTTTTATAGTAGCAATTCCTTTTTGAAATATTGAAGCCATGAAAAATACTCCAGATATTCCAAAAATCCCTTTTAGAATTGGTGCTTGGTACAATCCTTCAATAGTGTTGTAAAACCAAATGTTTAAAGGGTTATTATGAATTATCTCTCCAAAAAAAGGAAATGCAATACAGGCTGTAAAAAAAACAATAGTGATACCCGCAATATGATTTTCATATTTAAGATTTTTTGAATTGTTAGAATTAATATTGAATTTTCCTTGTAGGCTCATGTTAGATACAAAACTTAACATAGATTTTTTCTTATTTAGTTTTCCTACAATATAAAGAGACAAAACAGTTCCGCCAGTTATATAAATAGAGGTAAGTTCAAAAATACTCATGGAGTTTTCTTGAACGCATTGTAGGCACTTAGAGAAAGTCAAACTGCTTAAAAGCAAAAACTTTAAGGCGGATAAAAAGTGATTCAACGGATTGTTTGAATTAAATCCTGTAATAAAAGTTTTTGGCAAGGTGACTATGATTCCCCAAACTAAGTTGAAAATGACAAAGACTATGCTTAAGTTGTAAAGGTGTTCTAAAAATACCATCCTACAAATATAGTTCAAAGGATAATAGATGTGAGTGAATACTTAATTATTATCAATTACATTTGCAAATAACAAATTCTAATATTTATGTCTATGAAGTTCAAAATAATAATAATTCTGTTGATTTTTTCTTTTAAAGGAATTTTAATCTTTGGTCATGAAGGAATGTGGATTCCTTCACTTTTAAAAGTTATTGAAGGACAAATGAAAAGTGATGGTTTAGAGCTTTCTGCCGAGGATATATACAGCATTAATAATTCCAGCTTAAAAGATGCAATTGTTCATTTTGGAGGAGGGTGTACAGCCGAAGTGGTTAGTAAACAAGGTCTAATTCTAACCAATCATCATTGTGGTTACAGTCAAATTCAGCAGCACAGTTCTTTAGAAAATAATTATTTAAAAGATGGCTTTTGGGCTATGTCTAAAAGTGAAGAATTAACTAATCCAGGATTGACGGCAACTTTCATAGTGAGTATTAAAGATGTTACCAACAAGGTTTTCATAGATACTGCTAGTTTGTCTTCAGCAGAATTTAAAAAAGTTATTTCCAAAAACATTAAAAAAATTCAAAATCAAGAAGGGAATCAGCCAAACTATAGTTATGTAGTTAAGCCATTTTTTTATGGAAATAAGTATTATCTGATAACTTCTAAAACTTACAATGATGTAAGATTAGTTGGTGCTCCTCCTAGTTCAATGGGGAAGTTTGGTGGAGATACAGACAATTGGGTTTGGCCAAGACATACTTGTGATTTTTCAGTTTTTAGAATTTATGCCAATCAGGAAAATGAACCAGCAGAAATTTCCGAAAATAATATTGCTTACAATGCACCTGTTGCTTTAGATGTAAAAGTTAGTGGAGTTAAAGAAAATGATTTTAGTATGGTGTTTGGATTCCCAGGGAAAACTGAACAATATTTAACTTCCAATGCTGTAGATAATTATATAAATATAATATTACCAGCTAGAATAGAAATGAGAAAAAACAGTTTAAAACATATAGATGCCTCTATGGATTTAAGCGAGTCAAATTTCATCAAATATGCATCAAAGCAATCTCGAATTAGTAATGCCTACAAGAAATGGATTGGTCAAGATATAGGTTTAAGGAAAAAGCAAGCAGTGGATAAAAAGCAATCTGAAGAAAAGAAATGGGTTGAAAAAAGTCCTTCCAATCAATTGCTTTTAGATAGGCTTTTCACTCTAGAAGAGCAAAAAATAAAATACCAATTAGCTTACAGTCTTTTTATAGAACTATGGTATTATGGACCTGAAATTATTCGTTTTTCTAATGGTGTTGAAAAGCTGAAAGGTGCTGAGGAATTTGAAAATAAAATGACCAATAAACAAAAAAACAGTATTAATTATTTTAAAAATTACGATGCCAAGGTAGATAAAGAAGTTTTTAAATCTTTAATACCAATTTATTTAAAGCATTTGGCAGATGATTTAGAAGATCCTCTTATGATTTCTGCAATTCAAAAATTTGATAATGAAAATTTATTTGTAGATAATTTATTTGAAAAAAGTAAGTTTACCAATTTAGAGGCTACTCTTAAAGTTCTAAATTCAAATAAAAAATCTTTTGTAAAATATTTAGAAAAAGATCCCGTTGTTAAATTCGCATCCAATTTATACAAGCATTTTTTAAATGATATATTACCTAAATACAGAAAACTCGAAGAAGAACACCAGTTTGTAATGGGCAAGTATTTAAAAAGTCTAATGGAAAGTTATCCAGAAAGATCTTTTTTCTCTGATGCAAATTCAACCATGAGACTCACCTACGGCAAAGTAGAAGGTTCTAAACCAAGAGATGGAATGTCTTACGATTGGTTTACAACAATAGATGGAATAATAGATAAATATAATACGGGAGAATCTGACTTTAAAATACCAACTAGATTACAGAATCTTTATAATGAAAAAAAATACGGTAGATATGGCGCAAATGGAACTCTAAATATTTGTTTTTTAGGGTCTAACCATACAACGGGAGGAAATTCCGGGAGTCCAGCTCTGGATTCTAAGGGTCAATTGGTAGGAATTAATTTTGATAGAACTTGGGAAAGTACCATGAGTGATGTTTTGTTTGATGAAAATATTTGTAGAAATATTATGGTGGACATAAGATACGTTCTTTGGGTGATAGATGTTTATGCCGGAGCAGGACACCTAGTTAATGAGATGAATTTGGTAGAATAATTTATTCTCCTATATATTTGGGTTTTCGTTTTTCGAAGAATGCTTTTACACCTTCTTTATGATCATAGGAGTTTGCCGCTGTGATTTGATATTTTTTCTCTAATTCTAATTGTTCAGAAATACTATTTTTATCGCTTTTGTTTAATAGGCTTTTAATCAGGCCAATTGATTTTGTTGGCTTTTCGCTTATTTTTTTTGCAAAATCTAAAGTTATTTGATATCCATTTTCATCATCCACGCTTTTGTATATCATTCCAATTTTTTCAGCTTCGGCAGATGAAATTTTTTCACCACTGAACATAAGACCAGCTGCTCTTTGTTTTCCAATCAGTCTAGGAAGATTATAAGTTCCTCCGCTATCGGGAACCAAACCAATATTTATAAATGATTGAATAAATTTTGCAGAACTTGCAGCAAAAGTAACATCGCAAGAAATTGCTAAGTTGGCACCTGCTCCAGCAGCGATACCATTAACATAACAAACAATAGGTTTTTCTATGTTGATAATCTTTTTTATAATAGGATTATAAGTATGGTCAATTATAGCATCAATAGTAGGTCCATTTTTTCTAGTTGCTTCTTCCAAATCTTGTCCTGCACAGAATCCTCTTCCAATTCCCGTAATTATAATTGCTCTAACCTTTTTGTTTTTATCACATTTTTTCAAAGCATCTAAAAATTCATCAGCCATTTCATAGTTAAAACTATTTAAAAGCTGGGGTCTATTAAGCTTAATTTCAGCAATATTATCTTGAGTTTCAAATAAAATATTTTGGTATTTCATAATTTAAATTTTAGTTATTTAATGAACAAGAATTCCTATTAAAAAAATTATTACGATTTTCGCACAAATTAATAAATAAATAGAATGGCACAATTTTATTCCTTTAAAGTAAGTCAAATTAAAAGAGAAACCCATGACTCAGTTTCTATTTCCTTTGATATTGACGCTAAATATTCTGATGAATTCAGCTATGTGCCTGGTCAATACATTACTATTAAAGTTGATGTAGACGGGGAAGATTGCAGAAGATCATACTCAATTAGTTCTTCTAGAAACGAAAAACTAACCGTAGGGATTAAAAAAGTAGAAGGGGGAAAAGTGTCTAACTTCATGAATGAAAAACTAAGTGTTGGAGACTATGTTGAGATTTCTGCACCTCAAGGAAATTTCAAATTAGAAAATATTGATTCTAAAAACATAAGAAAATTTGTTGCTTTTGCTGCAGGATCTGGAATCACACCTATACTCTCAATGATAAAAGAGATAAGCCAACAGGAAATTAATAGTGAATTTTTATTGTTTTATTCAAATAAGACTAGCAGGGATGTTATGTTCCAAGAGGATATTAACTCCCTAACCAATGAAAATATTTCTGCAAAATTCATTTTTACTAGAGAAGACAGCGAAAAAGAATTATATAATGGCAGAATTAATGAATCAAAGGCAATGGAGTTGATTAAGTCTGAAATGTCGTTTTTAAATGCTGATGCTTTCTTTATCTGCGGGCCAGAAGAAATGATTTTTTCCTCTAAGAAAGCTTTAGAGTCTTTGGGTATAGATAAAGAAAAAATAAAATTTGAACTATTTACTGCGCCTGTAAAAAAGGCTGAAGACGTAACAGCAGATACTTTAAATGAAGATTTTGATGGCAACTCTAAGGTTACAGTTATTTGTGATGATGAAGAAGTAGAGTTTGACTTAAATAAGGACGGAGATTCCATTCTTGATGCTGCAATGGAGCAAGACCTCGATGTTCCATTTTCATGTAAAGGAGCAGTCTGTTGTACGTGCAAAGCCAAGGTTACAAGAGGAAAAGTAACTATGGATGCAAATTATGCTCTTTCAGATCAAGAAGTTGAAGATGGGTATATATTATCATGCCAGGCTCATCCTGCTGCTGGTGAAGTGACAGTTGATTTTGATTTTTGAGATAAAATATTGTTAATTAATACAGTTTTATGAATATAGTAATTACAGGTTGTTCTAAAGGGATTGGCTTTGAGCTCGTTAAAATTTGGAGTCAAAACCATAAAGTTTATGGAATTTCTAGAAATACAGAAAAGTTAGAATTGCTTAGAGCAAGTCTCTCAAATCCTGCGAATTTTAAATTCCTCTCAAAAGATATAGTTAATCTTAATCAGCACGATATTAAAGATTTTATAAAGGATAGTAAGGTTGATATACTTGTTAATAATGCTGGTCATCTTATTAATAAGCCTTTTAGCGAGATAAAATACGATGATTATAGAGATTTAATGGATGTCAACTTTTGGGGTGCTTTTAATTTATCTCAGTTGTTAGTTAAAAAACTTTCTAATGCTAAAGGGCAGATTATTAATATATCAAGTATGGGCGGTGTTAATTATACTTCAAAATTCCCCGGTTTATCTTTATACAGTTCTTCTAAAGCAGCTTTGTCTGTTTTTACTGAGTGTTTAGCTGTTGAATTGGAATCCGAACAAGTTAAAGTCAATGCTTTAGCTTTAGGTGCTGTTGAAACTGAAATGTTAAATACTGCATTTCCTGGTTATGTTGCAGATACTAAATCTCATGAAATGGCTTCTTTCATAGTTGAATTTGTAAACTCTTCCTCAAATATTATAAATGGGCAGGTTATAAGAGTCTCTAAAAGTAATCCTTGAATACTGATTTTCAGTAAGATATAATTTCGCGTGTCAAATATTAAATATTTAAGGTAAAATAGTTTGTCTTTATAAGAAATCATAGTATGTTTGCACCCCGAAAAAGTTATTTATGTATTTAAGTTAGTTTCTAGAGTAGAAAAGTTTTTAACTTTTTTTTATTTTCTCTTGTATGATTTAAATATTAAACTATCTTTGCCGGCCGATTGTGATACCAAAAGAGGTTTTACATCGATAAAATGAGTTTAATCTCATAAAAATTTTTAAGTTCTTTGAATTATTGAAGTATAGAATTAAAAGACTAGCAAACCCTGAGATTTGTTTCAACAAAACTTAAAGTTATAATTACAATGGAGAGTTTGATCCTGGCTCAGGATGAACGCTAGCGGCAGGCTTAACACATGCAAGTCGAACGGTAACAGAAAAAGCTTGCTTTTTGCTGACGAGTGGCGAACGGGTGCGTAACGCGTATGCAACCTACCTTCTTCTAAGGAATAGCCCAGAGAAATTTGGATTAATACCTTATGATAATATTTATTCGCATGTTTAAATATTTAAAACTCCGGTGGAAGAAGATGGGCATGCGTAACATTAGTTTGTTGGTGAGGTAATGGCTCACCAAGACTACGATGTTTAGGGGGTCTGAGAGGATGATCCCCCACACTGGTACTGAGACACGGACCAGACTCCTACGGGAGGCAGCAGTGAGGAATATTGGTCAATGGACGAAAGTCTGAACCAGCCATGCCGCGTGAAGGATGACGGCCCTACGGGTTGTAAACTTCTTTTGTATAGGAAGAAACCCCTCTACGTGTAGAGGGTTGACGGTACTATTCGAATAAGCACCGGCTAACTCCGTGCCAGCAGCCGCGGTAATACGGAGGGTGCGAGCGTTATCCGGAATTATTGGGTTTAAAGGGTGCGTAGGCGGAAATTTAAGTCAGTGGTGAAAGCCTGCAGCTTAACTGTAGAATTGCCATTGATACTGGATTTCTTGAATCTAATAGAAGTAGGCGGAATATGACATGTAGCGGTGAAATGCTTAGATATGTCATAGAACACCGATAGCGAAGGCAGCTTACTATGTTAGTATTGACGCTAATGCACGAAAGCGTGGGGAGCGAACAGGATTAGATACCCTGGTAGTCCACGCCGTAAACGATGATTACTCGCTATTGGCGATACACTGTCAGTGGCTAAGCGAAAGTGATAAGTAATCCACCTGGGGAGTACGATCGCAAGGTTGAAACTCAAAGGAATTGACGGGGGCCCGCACAAGCGGTGGAGCATGTGGTTTAATTCGATGATACGCGAGGAACCTTACCAGGTCTTAAATGCATAACGAACGATTGGGAAACCAATCTTTCTTCGGACGGAATGCAAGGTGCTGCATGGTTGTCGTCAGCTCGTGCCGTGAGGTGTCAGGTTAAGTCCTATAACGAGCGCAACCCCTATTCTTAGTTGCCAGCGGTTCGGCCGGGGACTCTAAGAAAACTGCCAGTGCAAGCTGTGAGGAAGGTGGGGATGACGTCAAATCATCACGGCCCTTACGACCTGGGCCACACACGTGCTACAATGGTAGGTACAAAGGGCAGCCACTTGGCGACAAGGAGCTAATCTCTAAAACCTATCTCAGTTCGGATTGGAGTCTGAAACTCGACTCTATGAAGCTGGAATCGCTAGTAATCGCGCATCAGCCATGGCGCGGTGAATACGTTCCCGGGCCTTGTACACACCGCCCGTCAAGCCATGGAAGCTGGGAGTACCTGAAGTCGGTAACCATATAGGAGCTGCCTAGGGTAAAACTAGTAACTGGGGCTAAGTCGTAACAAGGTAGCCGTACCGGAAGGTGTGGCTGGAACACCTCCTTTCTAGAGTATTCAAATTTTAGGATGTTGGTCTTTTTTTCTTACTTCAATATTATATTTTAACTCACCCAATAGCTCAGTTCTCACTACTGAACTCCGTGGCTATTATTATAGTCCCTTAGCTCAGTTGGTTAGAGCGCTACACTGATAATGTAGAGGTCCGCAGTTCAAATCTGCGAGGGACTACGCTAAGGGGGATTAGCTCAGCTGGCTAGAGCGCCTGCCTTGCACGCAGGAGGTCATCGGTTCGACTCCGATATTCTCCACTAAACTCAAAATGAGTTGAAGTTCTTTGACGTATTTCAATATTAATAATCATAAAAAGTACATAACAAATTGTTACTTATTAAAAAGCAAATTAAGGGCGTATGGCGGATGCCTTGGCTCTCAGAGGCTATGAAGGACGTAATAAGCTGCGATAAGCTACGGGTAGGAGCAAATATCCTTTGATCCGTAGATTTCCGAATGGGGAAACCCGGCTAGTTGAAGACTAGTCATCATTTGAAGCCAACCTGGTGAACTGAAACATCTAAGTAACCAGAGGAAAAGAAAACAAAAGTGATTCCCCCAGTAGCGGCGAGCGAAAAGGGAATAGCCCAAACCATAAATGTTTCGGCATATGTGGGGTTGTAGGACTGCAATGTGGACTGTTAATTTATAGTGGAATAATCTGGAAAGTTTAATCATAGAAGGTGAGAATCCTGTACACGAAATAATTTAACTACCTAGCAGTATCCTGAGTAGGGCGGAACACGTGAAATTCTGTCTGAATCTACCAGGACCATCTGGTAAGGCTAAATACTACTGAGAGACCGATAGCGAACAAGTACCGTGAGGGAAAGGTGAAAAGTACCCTGAACAAGGGAGTGAAATAGTTCCTGAAACCATACGCTTACAAGCTGTAGGAGCCCTTCGGGGTGACTGCGTGCCTTTTGCATAATGAGCCTACGAGTTACTCGTATCTAGCAAGGTTAAGTCATTAATTGACGCAGCCGAAGCGAAAGCAAGTCTGAATAGGGCGTTTTAGTTAGGTGCGGTAGACGCGAAACCTTGTGATCTACCCATGACCAGGTTGAAGTTCCGGTAACACGGAATGGAGGACCGAACCAGTTGACGTTGAAAAGTCTTTGGATGAGTTGTGGGTAGGGGTGAAAGGCCAATCAAACTAGGAAATAGCTCGTACTCCCCGAAATGCATTTAGGTGCAGCCTCGAGGTTGAGTTTCATAGAGGTAGAGCTACTGATAGGGCTAGGGGGCTTCACCGCCTACCAACCCCTGACAAACTCCGAATGCTATGAAATATACTCGGGAGTGAGGGCATGGGTGCTAAGGTCCATGTCCGAGAGGGAAAGAACCCAGACCATCAGCTAAGGTCCCCAAGTGTATGCTAAGTTGACCAAACGTGGTCCGATTGCTTTGACAGCTAGGATGTTGGCTTGGAAGCAGCCATTCATTTAAAGAGTGCGTAACAGCTCACTAGTCGAGCGATCGGGCGTGGATAATAATCGGGCATAAGTATACCACCGAAGCTATGGGATTGAAAAATCGGTAGGGGAGCATTCTAAGGGCATTGAAGATAATTCGACAAGAATTATTGGAGCGCTTAGAAAAGAAAATGTAGGCATAAGTAACGATAAAGCGGGCGAGAAACCCGCTCACCAATAGACTAAGGTTTCCCCAGCCATGCTAATCAGCTGGGGGTTAGTCGGGACCTAAGGCGAACCCAAACGGGGTAGTCGATGGACAACAGGTTAATATTCCTGTACTAGCTTTAACTGCGATGGGGTGACGGAGAAGTGAAAGATACGCGTGCTGACAGAATAGCACGTCTAAGAATGTAGGTATAGATTGGTAGGTAAATCCGCCAGTCTGCTGAAATTCGAGTGATAACTGATCCTTCTGGTGACGGAAGTATCCTAATCATGCTCCCAAGAAAAACCTCTAAGCTTCAGGTTATAGCTACCCGTACCGCAAACCGACACAGGTAGTCAAGATGAGAATTCTAAGGTGCTCGAGTGATTCATGGCTAAGGAACTAGGCAAAATAGTCCTGTAACTTCGGGAGAAAGGACGCTTACGCAAGTAAGCCGCAGTGAATAGGCCCAGGCGACTGTTTATCAAAAACACATGGCTTTGCTAAATCGAAAGATGATGTATAAGGCCTGACACCTGCCCGGTGCCGGAAGGTTAAAAGGAGGGCTTAGCTTCGGCGAAGGTCTGAATTGAAGCCCCGGTAAACGGCGGCCGTAACTATAACGGTCCTAAGGTAGCGAAATTCCTTGTCGGGTAAGTTCCGACCTGCACGAATGGTGTAACGATCTGGGCACTGTCTCAGCCATGAGCTCGGTGAAATTGTAATCTCGGTGAAGATGCCGAGTACCCGCAACGGGACGGAAAGACCCCGTGCACCTTTACTACAACTTCACATTGGTATTGGGTAATTGATGTGTAGGATAGGTGGGAGACTACGAAGCGGCCTCGCTAGGGGTTGTGGAGTCGTCCTTGAAATACCACCCTTCAATTATCTGATATCTAACTTTTAATTAAGAACAGTGTGTGGTGGGTAGTTTGACTGGGGTGGTCGCCTCCAAAAGAGTAACGGAGGCTTCTAAAGGTACCCTCAGTACGCTTGGTAACCGTACGCAGAGTGCAATGGCACAAGGGTGCTTGACTGTGAGACTTACAAGTCGAGCAGGTACGAAAGTAGAGCATAGTGATCCGGTGGTTCCGCATGGAAGGGCCATCGCTCAAAGGATAAAAGGTACGCCGGGGATAACAGGCTGATCACTCCCAAGAGCTCACATCGACGGAGTGGTTTGGCACCTCGATGTCGGCTCGTCACATCCTGGGGCTGGAGAAGGTCCCAAGGGTTGGGCTGTTCGCCCATTAAAGTGGCACGCGAGCT
>JADHMB010000083.1 GCA_016780365.1 Flavobacteriales bacterium | reverse complement strand
CTGATATTCTCTCTCCGTAATTATAGGCTGTTACAAACGGCCCTGGAAAATTATAATTTTTCAATTCATTTCTAGAATCTCTAGCATCACTATATTTAGAATTAGTACCTACTGTATATTTTATCCAGCCATTATGGGTTTCAAGAGCATATTCACCATTATAATTAAATTGATTAGCTACTTGCTTATCACTAATTATTCTGTGGCCGGCTAGTATTTGAACTTTATAATCTACATTGTTATTCATCTTTTTTGTTGAGATTATATTTTTTATAACATCCTCTTTTTTCACCTCTACTACTTCTACTTCTAATTCAGTACCTAATTTAATTTCTTTTAATTCACCTTTAAATTTAAATGCACCTTTTTTGTTAAGAGCGCCTATTGTTACACCATTACAAGGTTTTCGAAATGTAATATTATCAACAGTATCACAATGACCATTTAGATATAAAGATCCTTTTTTGGTATTATTATTTATACAAAAAGCTACATGATTCCATTCATTACTTATTACTTTACTTTTACTAACTATTTTTTTCCAAGTCTTTCCATTACCAATACCAATTGAAAATGAAGTATCAACTATTTGAACAAACCACCCTGGAAAAGGACCATTTTCTTCTATACTATTATTGTTAAATCTAGATGCTATCATAATTGTATGTTTTGGTTTATCTTCATTTGCTTTAAACTTAAACTCCCCAGCTATTAAATTACTATTTTGATAATTATATTGATAATAATTTATTCCATTTATAATGTCTTCTTCATTAAAATTTACGTTTTTTATTTCTATTAATTTTTCCTCTTCAATTACGTTTTTAAAACTATCTATTGTACTTTCTGAAACTACTTGTGATATAGTTTCATTTATAACTTCCTCAGTATCTTTGGAATTAACTATATTTTCTTCATTATTGCTAGCTAATTCTAATAAAGTATCTTGTTTTGAATCTTCTTGAACAGTAATGTCAGCTTCGATAGAGTCTGTTTCTGTATTTGAAATTATTTCTTTGAATGGAACATATTCTGTTTCAGGAATATCTATACCACTATTATAACCTTCACTAATTAATTTTTCAGATGAGAAGACCCCAGATATTGTAAAATTGGTGTCTAGTCCTATATTATTAGTTATTTTATACTTCACTATTATTTCGCTGTTAGAATCTGGTAGATTTGTCCATATAAATTTAGCATATCCATCCGCATTTTTAAAAACACTCCCTGCAGTTTCAATTGCTTCAGCTGTATAGTTCATAGGAAGTTCTTCTTTTATCCTTGCAAAGCCTTTGTGGTTGTCAATGGTAGTTTTGACCGTAATGAAGTATTCGTTTTCCAACTTTTCAATACTTCTAACAGAACTTGTTGATGAATTATTCTCTTTACTATTTTCTTCTGCAACAAGTTCAGGATCTACATTAAAAATTAATGCGGGCACCTCCAGTTGCTTTCTTTCATTGTCATTAATAAACGAAAAATCTCCAGCTATTTTTTTCATTCCAGTAGTATTTTCCTGGGCAATAATTGTATAGGATATAACAATGCTTTTTTCACTTGGTAAGTCATACCAAATAAATAACACTTCATTTTCTTTAAAGGTAAATGAAGATCCATCGCTCATATTCTCTTTTACTGTTATTCCATCTGCCTGCGATATATCTAGTCTCAATCTTCCCGGCCCAGAAAAGTTATTTTTATTAATAATTAAATTAACTTCTACTTCTTGACCAATCGCTATCTTCTTTGGTGCAGTGTGGGTAATAACCACATCATTTATGTTTAGAATTGTAAATATTAAAAATCCAATAATATTAATAAAGATGAGAATGGCTTTAGACATATTTTACTTGTTTGTTCCAAATCTAGCCTTGATTCTCTGTTATTTGAAAGGGTTAGTTTTTCTTTTTTCAATACGAAGTTGTTGAAAAGGGAACGAATAAGTTTGGTTTTAAGAAGCTTAAAATTCTAAAAATCATCAACCCTAATAGGAATAATTGTATCAAATTTTAATTCAATTTCAAAGCCTGGATAACTTTTTATTGATCTTCCAGAATCATCTATAAATAGTATTGATTTTGAGTTTGGCTCTAAATCTTTAAAATCTGGAAATCCATCAAAATCACTATCAATAGGACATCCAGTTGGTAAAATAGATACATTTTTTGGAGTTTTTTGACATTGGTCATCGTGATCTTTTATTCCATCAAAATCAGAGTCTAGATTCTCAAAAATATTTATAAATTGTTTTTTATCTTTTTTATAATTCGCTCCATCTCTTGAAAAATAGACACTTACAGCCACACCAATAGAAATAAATTTATCATTAATTCCATCAGAAATATTATCTATCCAATCTGTAAATAGTTGATTGTAAGTAAAAAATATTTTAGCATTAAAAACATTTTTAAATTTCCACAGAAACCCTATTGATGCAGGAATATATGTCAATCCATAATTGACAGAGTCGCTACTAACTGAAGTTTCATATTCATAATCTCTTGATATAAAATTAGCTGAATTTGACAAGGAATCTACTTGAGGAATATCTCTAATACTTCCATCCTCCCAATAATTGTAATAATTGCCATCCTGGTCTAGAAAGTCAGAGTAAGAACGGAATACTAATTTCCCAATTCCCAAACTAATAAAAGGAATAATTTTATTTTGATTAGATCTTATTTTCTTTAAATAAATAATATTATCAATACTTGCATGTAATATAGTAGATTGGAAATTTTCAGTAGCATTATTGGTGGACAATTGTCCCCAATTTATATTTAAAGAAGTTGAAAAATTAGAAAAAAAATTCCTTTCATAAAAAAGTCCTACACTAGGTCTGTTATTAATAAATAAACTTGGTTTAGTGGTATGCTCTATATCCCCATAAAATGTATTACTTGCATAGTTTATTCCAATAGAATTTTTGGGAAGAGGATTATAGTTAAAAAAATCTTGAGAATAATGATTTTTAACAAGAAAAATTAATGATATAAAAATTAATACTCTGATAATTAAAAATTAGGTTTTAAATGATATTTGTTATAAAATTCATCAATTTGTTTTACAGCTTCTTCGGGGCTATCAACAATTTTAATCAAATCTAAATCTTCAGAATCTATATTTTTCTCCTCTTCGAGTAAAATATCTTTGATCCAATCTATTAAACCTGACCAAAACTTCTTTCCAAGAAGAATAACTGGAAATTTTCCAGATTTTTTTGTTTGAATAAGTGTTAATGCCTCAAACATCTCATCTAAAGTTCCATATCCTCCAGGGAGTACGATAAAACCTTGGGCATATTTCATAAACATTACCTTTCTGACAAAAAAGTAATCAAAGTTTATAATTTTATCCTTATCAATATACATGTTAGGTTCTTGTTCGAATGGAAGTAAGATATTTAAACCTACTGACTTTCCACCACCTCTTTTTGCTCCTTTATTACCAGCTTCCATAATTCCAGGTCCACCACCAGTTATCACTCCGAATTTTTTTTGAGTAAGTTGAAAAGCCAATTCTTCTGCCAGCGAATAATATTTACTATCTAGATTTGTTCTTGCAGAACCAAAAATGGATACACAGGGGCCAATCCTTGACAACCTTTCAAAACCTTCTACAAATTCACCCATTATTTTGAAAATCTCCCAACTATCGTGAGATTTTATGTTGTTCCAATCTTTCATTTTATTAAGTTAGGAATTATATTCTAATGCTAAAAATTCTCCAGTGTAGCTTTTTTTATTATTTATGAGCTTATCTAGAGTTCCTTCATATACAATTTCTCCCCCTTTATTTCCTCCTTCTGGTCCTAGGTCAATAATATAATCAGATTCAATTATAACATCCATATTATGTTCAATTATAAGAACACTATTCCCAATTTTTATCAATCTTCTTACAACGTCTAAAAGTAAGTTAATATCTTCGTGGTGCAAACCTGTGGTTGGTTCGTCCAAGATGTAAAAAGTGTTTCCTGTTTGTTTTTTCCCAAGTTCAGCTGCTAGTTTTATTCTTTGAGCTTCCCCACCAGAGAGCGTAGTGGAGGATTGACCTAATTGAACGTATCCTAATCCAACATCATACAAAACTTTTATTCGTTCGTATATATAGTTGATGTCTTTAAAGAAAACTATTGCTTCGCTTATAGTCATATTCAACACATCGTTGATAGATTTTCCTTTGAATTTTACTTCCAAAGTTTCTCTGTTATATCTTTTTCCAAAACATTTATCACATTTTACATAAACATCTGGTAAAAAATTCATTTCTATTAATTTCATTCCAGCACCTACACAAGTTTCACATCTTCCACCTTTTACATTAAAGGAAAATCTTCCAGGCTTGTATCCTCTTATTTTAGCTTCAGGTAGTTGAGAAAATAAATCTCTTATAAAATTAAAAATTCCAGTGTATGTTGCTGGGTTAGATCGAGGAGTTCTTCCGATAGGAGACTGGTTAATTCCTATGACCTTGTCTATATTTTCTAATCCCTTAATTTTTTCAAATGGCAAAGGTGTTTTAACAGATTTATAAAAATATTGGTTTAGAATGGGGTATAAAGTTTCGTTAATAAGAGTTGATTTTCCACTGCCAGATACACCAGTTACACAAACAAGACAATTTAATGGAATTGTGATACTAACTTCTTTTAGATTATTTCCGGAAGCCTTACTGATTCTTAAAGTATTATCTGCTTTTAAGGATATTTTTTTGGTTATAGGTTTTTTATTTTTTTTAGCCAAATATTTAGCAGTTATTGATTTTTTAGAATCTAGCATATTAGGTTGGTTTTGAGCAATTATCTCGCCACCTAATTTTCCTGCACCTGGTCCAATATCAATAATTAAATCTGCCTCTTTCATGATGTCCTTATCATGTTCAACTACAATAACTGAATTTCCTTTGTCTCTCAAGCTTTTAAGGGATGTAATTAATTTATGATTGTCCTTTTGGTGTAACCCAATAGAAGGCTCGTCTAGAATATATAGTACGCCTGTTAACTCAGAGCCTATTTGAGATGCTAATCTTATTCTTTGTCCCTCTCCACCAGAAAGAGTAGCTGCAGGAAGATTGAGATTTAAATATTCTAGTCCAACATTAATTAAAAATCCAATTCTATTAGATAGTTCTTTTATAACATCTTTAGCTATTAATTTTTGATTTTTATTAAAATTCACTAGCAGATTATCAATCCAATTTTTGAGTTCTATTATATCCATTTTAACAACATCGCCTATGTTTTTGTCCTGAATTTGATAGTATTTGTGGTGTTCTTTTAGTCTTGCTCCTTGGCAAGCTTCACATACTTTTTTATTCATGAAATTAGAAGCCCATCTTTTTATTTTATTTCCTCCATCTTTATGTTGACGCTGAATAAAATTCCCTACACCTTCGTAACCATTTAAAACTTGATGAACACCATTCTCTCCCAGAACTTTAATTAATTCATTGGTTCCATAAAGAATCTGGTTTAAACATTCGTCGCTAATCTTCTCTATTGGGGTTTCTAATTCAAATCCATGGTGTTTTAAAAGTAGATTTATCTGTTTGAAAGTCCAATTATTTTCAAAAGAACCTAGAGGCTCAATTCCTCCTTTTCTAATAGATTGTCTTTTATTTGGTATGATTTTGTCCAATTCAATTTTATGAATAAAACCCAATCCATTACAAACTTCACATGCCCCTTTTGGTGAGTTGAAAGAAAAAAGATTTGGTTCGGGATTGGGTAGTGAAACTCCGCTTTCTGAACACATTAATAGTTTGCTAAAATTTATCTTTTGCTCATTTTCTATAATTTGAACTTCATCTTTACCTTTCTTCAAAGCCAAAGAAATACTTTTTTGAAGTCTGGCTCTATTGTTATCATTTATCAGGATTCTATCTACAATTAAGGAAATATCATGGGTTTTATATCTATCTAGACGGTGTCCTAGTCCAATATTTTGAATTTCTCCATCCACATACACTTTAGTGAACCCTTGTTTTAATATTTGATCAAATAATTCTCGGTAGTGTCCTTTTCTTGACTTAACTAAGGGTGCAGAAATTAATATTTTTTTATTTTGATATTTTTTAATTATTAAATTAATTATTTCTTTTTCTGAGTAACTAACCAAAGGTTTTTTAGTAACAGGAGAAATT